>NZ_JAJBNQ010000036.1:0-32634 GCF_020538025.1 Blautia sp. MSK17_66 | reverse complement strand
GAAAGGAGTAAACCCCCTTGAAGACGACGAGGTTGATAGGGCAGGGGTGGAAGTATGGTAACATATGGAGCTGACTGCTACTAATAGGGTGAGGGCTTGACCAACAAGCTTGGTTAAATTGATTCGATTACTTAGTCAACATGTATGTGGTTTTGAAGATACGATAAAAAAGAACCAATGCTAGAGCAGATAAAATATCTGTTGTATCATTGGTTTTTTTTCTTTATAATTATAAGAAACCTAATATAAGTTTAATGTAAAGGATGAATATATGGAATTTTATCAGTTAAAAATAACCAGAAAAGGAACAAAACCCCCCATCTGGAGACGATGTCTTGTTCCGTCAAATATCACATTTTCACAGATGGCAGTCGTTCTTGAAGAAATTCTGGAATATGAAACTTCATCTTTATATGAATTTGAATTTTTTCAGAAAAAAGTACATGTTCGGGAATGGACAGAAGGCAGCAAAACCGTTACAAACTGGCAGTATGATTTCCGAAGTGCGGCAGATACGTTTGTAAATGATCTGATGGATACAGAGAAATGGTTTACTTTCAGAATTCATGCAGAAGAAAAATTGCCAGAATATCGTGTGGATATTGAAAACAGAGTCAAGAAAGCAATATTAGATGATGGTGACAGAGAAGTATGTTTCCCGGTGATCATAAAAGAAGTAAGCAGAGAAGATGAAAGCATATGGACAGATGCATTAGAAAGAAATACTTATCTTGAAGATACTTTCAGGCTGCAGGATGGAGAATCTGATCATCGTAATTTTGAAGAGATCAAAGCAGATACAGAAAACAATAAAATCCTTATGATCAGCACTAATCCGGTAAGTCAGGAGCTTCATAATAAACAATCTGCAAATACAATTATGAAGGAATTTACAGATAGTTATCTGAACCCATTTATTGAAGAAAGAATGGCAGAGCTTGAACTGGAAGAAGAAGGAAGCAGAAATCCGGATGTAAAAGAGTATCTTCTTTCTTATAAAAAAGAAGATCTTGAAGAAAAAGTAAAAGAATTTCACATCACATGCAGTGGTGATTCCAAAGAAACTCTTGCAGACGAACTTGCCAGATATGTCTTAAGTCCGGAAGGAATGAGAGAGATTTTTCTTCAGGCAGATGAATGGGAAGCAGATGCATTTGAGGAAATTTTAGACAAAAAATGTTTCTCTGCGACAGAAGAAGACTGGATCAAACTTGGCTGGCTCAGTGATGCAGGTTATGTGGTTTCCTACAGTGATCATCATGCAGAGGTTCCGAGAGCAGTTATTTCCTTATATAAAGAAATCAATACTCCGGAATTTCATAAATTATGCAGGCAGGTAAGCTGGATGCGTTCCTGTCAGACTATGCTGGGATTTATTTATGCGATTGCACCGTTAAAAATCGTATATCGTATGTACCGCAGAAGACCGGAATATAAAGTGAGCTATGATGAGTTTCTTAAGATTCTGGAACAGGTCCCAGAAAACGACAATATGTGCATTGTACGTGACGGCAAGATGATCTTCAAATCCGTTCTCCAGGATAATCTTTATGAAAGAATTGAAGAGTATCAGGGAGACAGAGAGTTTTATATGCCGTCTCCGGAAGAAGTTCTGGATTATGCAAAACATGGATATCCATCTGAGGATCCATCATACAAAAAACTGGAAAATTTCATGAGAGAAGAGCTTCATCTGAATACAGTTCAGGTTATAGAATTGATGTACATTGTATTTAAAGAGTTCTCCATGGATGGAATGCTCTCAGATATTATGGAAGAATTCGACAACAAAAATGTTGTATTTGATTCAGAAAAACAGACAGAAGAATTTGCTGCTATTATGATGAACGTAAATAACAATACCAGAATGCTGGATTTCCGTGGATACACACCAAATGAAATCGCAAGGATGTCGAGTCCGAAAGCATCATCTGCAGTTATGCCTTCCATGGTACCGATGGGAAGTCTTGCATCAACACCATCATTTATTCCGTCAAATGCAGCGACAAAGAAAATTTATCCAAACGATCCATGTCCGTGTGGAAGTGGTAAAAAATACAAAAAATGCTGCGGCAGAAAGTAAGAAAGGACAGGCTGTAAAGTATGAAGTTACTGATCGTACGCCATGGGGATCCGGATTATACCATAGATTCCCTGACAGAAAAAGGCTGGAAAGAAGCTGAATATCTTTCTGAAAAACTTTCAAAACTTGATATCAAAGATTTTTATGTGTCACCGCTTGGCAGAGCTAAGGATACAGCCTCTCTCACTCTCAAAAAGATGAACCGCACAGCGACAGAATGTGACTGGCTCAGAGAGTTTGATGTCTTGATCGACCGACCGGATGTGACGGATCGTAAAATTATTCTCTGGGACTGGCTTCCACAGGACTGGACGATGGATGAACGTTTTTATCAGTATGATCACTGGTTTGAAAACGAACGTCTTCAGGCAGCCGGTGCAAAGGAATATTATGATTACGTTACCGGAGAATTTGATAAACTCCTTGCCAGACATGGCTATGTCAGAGAAGGACACTACTACAGAGTCGAAAAAGCAAACAACGATACCATTGTTTTTTTCTGCCATTTCGGACTGGAATGTGTACTCCTGAGTCATTTGATGAGCGTATCTCCAATGGTACTCTGGCACGGAGCCTGTGCTGCACCAAGTTCCGTAACAACCATAACAACAGAGGAACGACGCAAAGGAATTGCAAGTTTCAGAATGAATTCCTTCGGCGATATTTCACATCTTTATGTACATAATGAATCACCTGCTTTTGCAGCGAGATTCTGCGAATGTTACGATAATAAAGACGAAAGACACGATTAAAAGAAAGGACGAGATTCGAGAGAATTTCGTCCTTTCTTGCGTGTAAATGAGGGATATGATATATTAAAAATAATCTAAGAAAAACGAGGAAAAGATTTTGATTTCAAAAACAATGCAGACAATTTTACACGCACTGTCCTATGGAAATATAGAGGTAGAAGCATCAAGGCGGCTGGCGGATATCAAGAAGCTAGATGCGATGCGAATATTTCTGAAAAAACTGGATACAAAAGTGTATAATGGAACGTATGAAGTGCCGGTGAGATTATATTTTCCGAATGAGGAATCGATGAGTGGAGATGTTTCAGAGAAGGGGAAATATCCTGTTCTGTTATTTTTTCATGGCGGTGGCTGGGTGACAGAAAGTGTGGAGAATTATGACCGCGTATGCAGCAGAATGGCACAGTCCACGGGGCATATCGTAATGTCAGTAGAATATCGCCTTGCACCGGAATATCGTTTCCCGGTACCGCTGGAGGACTGCTATGCGGCTGCAAAAGCACTTTATACAGGAAGGCTGATTCTTCCGGCAGATCCGGACAGAATTACGATCATTGGCGACAGTGCAGGTGGGAATCTGGCAGCGGCTGTATGTCTTCTGGCAAGAGAACGTGGAGAGTTTATGCCCCGGAAGCAGATTCTGATCTATCCGGCATTGAATAACTGTTATACGGAAGAATCACCATATAAATCCGTACAGGAAAACGGTGAAGGATATCTTCTCACAGCAGTCAAAATGGAAGATTACCTCAAACTGTATGAGAGCAGTCCGAAGGACAGGCAGAACCCGTACTTTGCACCGATTTTGGAGGAAGATCTTTCGCATATGCCGGATACCTTGATCCTGACGGCGGAGTTTGATCCTCTACGGGATGAAGGAGAGGCATACGGTAAACGTCTGAAAGACGCAGGAAATTATGTGGAAGTTTACAGAATTCCAGAAGCACTTCACGGTTATTTTGCACTGGGGATCCGATTCCTTCATGTGCAGGAAAGCTTTGAGATCATGAATAAGTTTTTGAAGAAAGAAGCGGATAAGACGTGGAAACAGGATATTCAAAATGGAGAAAATTAGATAACGCAGCGATAGCTTTTCCATTGGTTACGGGCAGGAATGACAGCAGGGTTTTCCGGTTCTACTGCCAGCTGAAAGAAGAGGTGGATCCGGATATTCTGCAGTCTGCACTGGATCAGACAATGGAGAAATATCCGCTGTTTCAGGCAGTTTTAAGGAAGGGACTGTTCTGGTTCTATCTGGAGAGTCGCGAAATAAAAGCACTGGTAAAACCAGAGAGAAAGCCGCCATGCAGTCAGCTTTATATACCGGATCAGAAATCACTGTTATTTCGTGTGAGTTATCACAAAAACAGGATTAATTTTGAGGTTTACCATGCACTCACAGATGGAACCGGAGCTATGAATTTTATTACAGAACTGGTTCAGGATTATCTGATCCTTGCACATCCTGAGGTGGAGCTGCCGCGTATTGAGATGGCAGATGAGGCGACTCCGGGAGAGAAGGAAGAAGATAGCTTTTCACAGTATTATTCTTCCAAAATTCCCAAAAATAAAGAGAAAAAACCACCTGCAGTACAGCTGAAGGGCGAAAAGCTGGTTCATTCTGATATGCAGATCACAGAGGTGATTTTTTCCGTAAAAGAAATACTGGCAAAAGCCCGTTCCTACGGGGTATCCATCACAATATTTCTGACAGCGATCCTGCTTTGTGCAATTCATGAGGAGATTCCAAAGAATAGACAGAAACGACCGATCACCCTGATGATTCCGGTCAATCTGAGAAACTATTTTCCGTCACAGTCTATGGGAAATTTCTTCGGATGGATCGAAGTGGGATATAAATTTGAAGAGAATACATCCTTTGAGCAGATACTGGAATCTGTCAAAGAACAGTTCAGAGAAAAACTGCAGAAAGACAGAATTGCAATGGACATGAACGGATATGTACGCCTGGAAAAAAATCCGTTTGTAAGAGCAGTTCCTCTGGAAATCAAGAGATATTTCCTGATTGCAGGTGCAAATCTGGGAGGCAGGAGCATTACAGCGGTATATTCCAATATTGGAATATTGAAATTTCCGCCGGAGTATAAACCTTATATTGAAAGGTTCGGCGTCTTTGCAAGCACAAACTCTCTGCAGGTATGCTCCTGTTCGTATGAGGATCAGTTTGTGGTTGGATTTACCTCCAAAATACCGGATGACAGAATCCAGAAAAATTTTATCCGGATGCTGAAGGAAGAAGGGATTTCCTGTAAAGAAGAAAAAAATGAATTTCCAGGCTGTGCAGAGAAGCAGAAAAAAGAAGACTTAAAAGTGATGCAGACGTTCACATTTCTGTGCCTGGCGGTTGCAGTGATATGCGGTATGCTTAATTATCTGATGCTGGAGACGCTGAACTGGTTCTGGTTTGCGGCAGCAGGATGCGTCTGTGCGTGGCTGATCGTTCATGTGGCATATATGAAACGGAGAAGTATTCTGAAGAATGAGATGTGGCAGCTGCTGATCATAACGTTTTTATGTGTATTGTGGGATCATTTTACAGGCTGGAGAGGCTGGTCGATCGACTTTGTTTTTCCATTCGGGGCACTGGCAGTTCTGACTTCCATACCCGTGATCGCCAAAATAAATCATCTGGAACGAGAGGAATACCTGTACTATCTGATACAGGCTGCCATCATAGGCTGTGTTCCGGCAATCCTGACTGCAGCAGGGATGATAACCTATACCTGGCCATCCGTCTTAAGTACAGGAATCAGTTTTCTGACACTGGCAGGATTGTTTATTTTCAGAACGAAGGATATTTTACGCGAAATAAGAAAGAAACTGAGAGTATAAAAAGTTGTTGTGAACAGTTACTAAAAAGTTACTGTAAACAGTTACAGCAGTTATTGCAAAAGCATTCGATTTACAATAGATAACAGGGAGGATGACAATGTTAGAATGTGATTACGAAGTAAAACAGATTGACGGAGATTATGCACAGCTTCAGCGGCTGGACAGACCGGAGGAGGAACTTAAACTGGTAGCGAGAGCACTTCTGCCGATGGAGATTTATGAGGGCTGTATCCTTCATTATGAGATGATGCAGTACTCCATGAAATAAATCTAGGAGACAGGACTAAGATGGAACAGTATTACTACAATCATATGGATAAACAGAAGCAGGCAGCGTATCATGCCATGCTGCAGGGAATTCGGAATCTGACGGATGAGTTTCAGATTCCGGCACTGGATGCGGATTCCCTGTACAATGTTTTTTTTCAGCTGAGGCTGGATCATCCGGAGATTTTCTGGGCAACCGGGTACAAATACCGCTACTACAAAGACTCACCTAATATTATTTTCATTCCGGAATATCTTTTTGAAAAAAATAAAATCAGAGAACATCAGAAGGCAATGACCGCACGGGTCGACAAGCTTGTACGGGCGGCTGCAAAGTTGTCCGAATGGGAAAAGGAAAAATATGTGCATGACTTTATCTGTGAAAACATCCGTTACGATAAACTCAAGAAACCCTATTCCCATGAAATCATAGGACCGCTTGGACAGGGCGTTGGTGTCTGTGAGGGAATCGCCAAGGCGGTTAAAGTACTGCTTGATGAACTGGGAGTCTGGTGTGTGATCGCAATCTGCGGCAACAACCCAGATAAAGGTATCAAATACCGCCATACCTGGAATATTGTCAGAGTTGGCGGTGTATACTATCATCTGGATGTAACATTTGATAATACTCTTGGCAAAAATGATCAGATACAGGACATCCGTTATGATTACTTTAACCTCGACGATAAAAGTATTTTCCGGGATCACGAACCATTGATCGCACCGGCACCGCACTGTACAGATCATGAACATTTTTACTATAAAGAAAAGAAGCTTTCCTTTACAAAGCAGGAAGATGTCTACAAACGATCCCTGCAGGCTGCAAAGAAGGGCAAAACTCTCACTTTCCACTGGCGCGGCGGTTATCTCACCAGAGAAGTGCTGAAGGAACTGCTCGACCTGATCCGCAAAGCAGGTGAAGAAAGAAAAAAGACACCTGTCGTAAATGTCAACTGGCCGCAGGCAGTGCTGAGCCTGCATTACATAGAGGAACAGGCACAGGAATGCATTACGATGGACGATGCAAATGAAGGGGAAAAGGAATGAATATCGAATTAAAAATTCTGGATTTTATCCAGACACTGCACATACCGATTCTGGATAAGATCATGGTCTGGATCACCAGTCTTGGAGATGCAGGAATGATCTGGATCCTTCTTACGGCTATCTTTCTGATAATGCCAAAAACAAGACGGACCGGCAGCATTATGCTGGCAGCACTGCTTGTGCAGACGATACTGTGTAATGTGGTCCTCAAAAATCTGTTTGCAAGGACAAGACCCTATGATGTGAATACGACGATACAGCTTCTGGTTCCAAAGCTTCAGGATTTTTCATTTCCGTCGGGACACACATCTGCGTCTTTTACGATAGTAAGTGCATTATATTTTGCGAAGGACAGTCTATGGAAACCGGCACTGGTACTTGCATGCCTGATCGCCGTCTCAAGACTTTATTTATATGTGCATTATCCTACAGATGTGCTTGGAGGAGTTATCCTGGGAATCCTGTCCGGATATGCAGGGTACAGAATCATAGCTTATATCGCAAAACAAAAACAGAGGAAAAACCATGCAGAAGATCAGAGAATCAATTGATTTTTACGGACGGGTCCAGGGTGTTGGATTCCGCTATAAACTGGGATATCTGGCCCGGATGTACAGTGTGACCGGATGGGCGAGAAATGAATATGACGGTTCCGTTTCGACGGAACTGCAGGGGCTTGAGGAAGATATTGACAAGATCATTCAGGCACTTTACAATGACCGTTATATAGAGATTGATAATATCAGAAGACGAAGGATCCCGTTTGCTGAGGATGAGCGAAGCTTCGGGATCTGTTATTGAAGGGAGACGTATAAATGGAAGAATTATATCAGGCAATTGAGGAAAAGATCAAGTCATCAGGTTATCCGCGAGAAATTTCCGGAGAAGCAGTTTACGAGGACATCTGCGACCAGATCGATGGCAAGGAAAACGGTACTTATGTGTTATTGTCCAAGTTTGAGGATGATGTGATCTTTGAATATCATATCACAGTTATGGATCATGAATTTAATCTTGGAATCCTTACAATGAGACTTCCGGAAGGCGTTTACGCAGTAAACTTTGATGAAGACTAAAGAGACTGACTGGCAGAGGATTAAAAGGAGTACTTAAGAATGAATATCCATGATAAATATAAAGCATTACAGCAGAATCTGAAGGAAATGGGAAGTGTTGCAGTTGCTTTTTCAAGCGGTGTAGATTCTACTTTCCTTCTGAAAGCAGCACTGGAAGCTCTTGGCAGAGACAATGTGATCGCAGTCACCGCAAGTTCCTGTTCCTTCCCGGCGAGAGAGCTGAAGGAAGCGAAGGAATTCTGTGAGAAAAACGGTGTCCGTCAGATCATCTGTAAATCTGAGGAATTGGATATCGACGGTTTCCGCCAGAATCCGAAGAACCGCTGCTATCTCTGTAAGCATGAACTCTTTGAGAAAATCTGGGAGATTGCCCGCCAAAATGGAATGAATGCAGTTGCCGAGGGTTCCAACATGGACGACAACGGTGATTACCGTCCGGGTCTGATCGCCGTCAGAGAACTTGGTGTCAGCAGCCCGCTTCGTCAGGCAGAACTTTACAAAGAAGAAATCCGTGAACTTTCCAGAGAAATGGGACTTCCTACCTGGGACAAACAGTCCTTTGCCTGCCTTTCCTCCCGTTTCGTTTACGGCGAGACCATCAGTGAGAAAAAACTCGGCATGGTAGATAAGGCAGAGCAGCTCCTTCTGGATATGGGATTCCATCAGGTGCGCGTCCGCATCCACGGAAACATTGCCAGAATCGAAGTCCTTCCGGATGAGATTACAAAGATTGTCGAGGAAGACAACAGAACCAAAATCGTAAACCAGCTCAAATCGTATGGTTTTGACTATGTAACCCTTGATCTTCTGGGCTACCGCACCGGAAGTATGAATGAAACACTGGATGAGAAAGAAAAGGAGATTAAATAAATGCTGAATCAGTTTTCCAGAACAGAACTGTTATTTGGTAAAGAAGCTATGGAGAAACTGGCAAACTCCAGGGTTGCCGTTTTTGGAATCGGCGGAGTTGGCGGTTATACCGTAGAGGCACTTGTGCGAAGTGGAATTGGTAAACTGGATCTGATTGACGATGACAAAGTCTGCCTCACCAATCTGAACCGTCAGATCATTGCAACCAGAAGCACCATTGGTAAATATAAAGTCGATGTCATGAGGGACCGCATCCTTGACATCAACCCAAAGGCAGAGATCAATGTCCACAAATGCTTCTATCTTCCGGAAACCAGGGACGAGTTTGATTTTTCCCAGTATGATTATGTTGTAGATGCAGTGGATACCGTGACTGCAAAGATCCAGCTTGTCATGGAAGCCAGAGAAGCCGGTGTTCCGATCATCAGCAGTATGGGAGCCGGAAACAAACTTGACCCGACGGCTTTTCAGGTAGCGGATATTTATAAGACATCTGTCTGCCCGCTTGCAAAAGTTATGCGCCGGGAACTCAAAAAACGTGGAATTAAGAAACTGAAAGTGGTATATTCACAGGAAACGCCAACCCGTCCGATCGAGGATATGGGCATCAGCTGTCGTACAAACTGTATCTGTCCTCCGGGCGCAGCACACAAATGTACAGAGCGCCGTGATATTCCAGGTTCCACAGCCTTCGTTCCGTCCGTAGTCGGCCTGATTATTGCAGGAGAAGTAATTAAGGATCTGACCGGAAAGAGATAAATAGGATATGGTACAGATGCCGATCATAAGAATGATATATGAGAAATAAAATTGTGAAATAAATAACAAAAAAAGCCAAAAAACAGGTCCTTATCCTCAAAAACAGAGGATAAGGACCTTGGCTTTTTTTGTATACAATTCTTAATACTCGCCGACAACAGTTGCTTTGAGCAGATTGGTATTACCGGAGCGTCCAAGCGGAACACCAACAGTAAGAACAACAACATCACCTTCTTTGACATAACCGCTTTCTTCAGCTGCCTCTGTAGCGTGAAGGAGAAGAATCTCCATGCTGTATTCTTCTTTGGTCAGGAGTGGAGTAACACCCCAAACCAGGTTCAGCTGACGCCAGATACGTTCATTTGGAGTACATGCGATGATCGGACATCCCGGACGATATTTGGAAACCATACGAGCAGTATTACCGGAACGGGTAACTGCAATGATGGCCTTGGCATTCAGATCGATTGCTGTCATACAGGTTGCATGAGAAATTGCTGTGGTTACATTTGTAGCGTGCTCTTTGGTGCGAACACTGAACTGCTGATTAAAGTCAATATCAGCTTCCGTACGAACTGCGATCTTGACCATAGTCTTGAGTGCTTCTACGGGATATTTACCTGCAGCAGTTTCACCGGAAAGCATGATCGCACTTGTTCCCTGATAGATCGCATTGGCAACGTCCGTGGTCTCTGCACGTGTCGGACGCGGGTTTTTGATCATGGAATCCAGCATCTGAGTAGCTGTGATAACCTGTTTTCCAGCAGTGTATACCTTGGAAATGATATCCTTCTGAATAACCGGAACATCCTCAAGCGGGATCTCAACACCCATGTCACCACGGGCGATCATGATACCGTCAGCAGCTTCAATGATGCTGTCGATGTTGTCAACACCCTGCTGGTTCTCGATTTTTGCGATGATCTTGATCTCCTGTCCACCGTTTTTCTCAAGGATATCACGAATTTCCTTGACATCGGCTGCTGTTCTGGTGAAAGAAGCAGCGATGAAATCATAGCCTTCCTTGATACCAAAGAGGATATCATCATGATCCTTAGGGCTGATGAATGGCATGTTTACTTCTACGCCAGGAAGGTTGACACCTTTTTTGTTGCCGAGAACACCACCATTTATTACCTTACAGATAATGTCCTGACCTTTAATCTTCTTAACTTCAAGTCCAATCAGACCATCATCGATCAGAATGCTGTTGCCTGGTTTGACATCTTTATATAATTCCTTATAGGTAACGGAAACGATATTTTCATTTCCTACGATTTCCTCTGCGGTTAAGGTGAATTCCTGGCCTGCCTTCAGAGTGATCTTGCCATTTTCAAATTCGCGGATACGAATTTCAGGACCTTTTGTATCGAGAAGCGCAGCTACCGGTTTACCAAGACGTGTACGAATTTCTTTTAAGCTATCAATACGACCTTTTTGCTCATCGTGTAAACCATGGGAGAAGTTGAAACGTGCAACGTTCATTCCTTCTTTAACGAGTTTTTCCAGAACACCGTCCTTGTCAGTAGACGGACCAAGGGTACAGATAATTTTTGTTTTGCGCATAAATTTCCTCCTACTTTTCTTTACCTAAAAAATACACATCTATTCTAACACATTATTTTTAATGTACAAGTAAAGATTTTGATAAATCAAATGTTAAAATTATAACATTTTTTAATAAAATCAAACGTTGTTAAAACCTGGTATGACGGTTGATATACTTTGCTTTGTACTTGGAGTAAACAATTGTCTGATCCTTGTAGAGACCATAATATCCGGAGACGGCATAACTGATGGAAACCGCGATCAGGTAATAAGAAACTCCGCGGAAACCAAACAGCTCAAAGGCAATCAGGATAGAAGTGATCGGACAGTTGGTGACGCCGCAGAAAAGTGCTGCCATGCCCGCAGCCGCACACAGAGAAGGTGAGATTCCAAGAAGATGTCCCATCAGGCAGCCAAAGGTGGCTCCGATACAGAAGGACGGGACAATCTCACCGCCGCGGAATCCGGCCTTCATGGTCAGAGCAGTGAGAAGCATTTTCCATAAGAAATCCAGAGGCCGGACCTGTCCTTCCTCTACTGCAAGTTCAATGAGGTTATTTCCGGCACCCATATAATCCGCTGTACGGAGAAGGAGAGTGATGGCAATAATGATCGCACTTGCCGCCAGGATCCGTATGTATGGATTTTTGAGATATCTGGAGTAAAGAGCACCGACTGCACGAAGCAGCATACAGAAGAGAATACTGATCGTGGCACAGGCAACAGCAATAACGACCATTTTGATTCCCATGATAACAGACAGATCCGGGATATTTACGACATGAAAAGATTCCGGATTGATGTCAAAGCCGGCAGCGAACTTTGCTGCGACCAGGGATGAGATCACACAGGGAAGCAGAGCAGCATAGTACATGATACCGACACTGATGACTTCCATGGAAAAAACAGCCGCTGCCATGGGTGTGCCGAACACAGCGGCGAAAGCCGCACTCATACCGCACATGACCATAACATGACGGTCTTCTTCATCGAGACGGAACCAGCTACCGAGCTGATTTCCGATACTTCCGCCAAGCTGGATCGCAGCACCCTCGCGACCGGCAGATCCGCCGGCGAAATGCGTGAGAATCGTGGAGACAAAAATCAGAGGTGCCGAGCGGAAAGGTACATCATCCTGTGAGCGGATGGTAGACAGAACCTGGTTGGTGCCTCCATCCTCGCGGCCAAATTTCTGATAGAGAAATACAATTATAAGACCTGATACCGGAAGCAGGAGAAACACCCAGGTATTCTGTGTACGGTAAGTGGTGACAAATTTCAGTGCACGGGCAAAAAGGCTGCTGATAAATCCGACCATCAGTCCGGTTAATATTGCCAGAACCAGCCATTTGATGAGATTTGTCATATCATACTGAATGTGACCGATATAATATTCCAGATTTCGAGTTTCTTCTGGATTATTTTTATCCTGCGTGTTGTTCATAGTTAATCCCCCAAAAAAATGATTTATAAGAAATACACTGACAGATGTTTCTAACTATTCAGGTACTTCATGCAATAATTAAAAATTCTCAGATAGGTCTGATCTGAATAATGTAAGCCATCATGGATTCCGGCATTGTGTCTGTTACTGCTCCATCCATATTTCTGAAGTCTTGTACAGGTATTGATATATGTAAAAGAACGGTTCTTTCCGGAACAAAGTTTTTGGTAGATCACTTTATTGAAAGCAGATACCTGAGCTTCCGTCCGAGGTCTGGCCTCACTGTCTGCTATCATTGCACTGTTTACAGGATTCACGGAAAGATAGTACATCCTGCAGTTATATCTTTTCAGAGCGGCAGATACTTTCCTCATATATGTTACGTAGGCTTTGCTGTTGTTCAGGTCATTTACACCAAGGTTGATGATCACGGCCTTTCTTTCTGAACGTGGACGCTTTGAGACAGAACGAATAAGACTGGGGTATCCCTCGCATTTAAACCAGGCTAAGCCCTGTCCTCCCTTTGCAATAAATGTTACATTAGAAGGTATGGAAGAACCTAATGCACGCTTTGTATCAACAGTCCGGGAGTCTCCAACCATATAAACTCTGTCAAATTTTGTCGGCCTGGTTATAACGGATGGTGCACGATCCATGGATGCCTTAAACAATACCATATAATATTTGCCGTTTTTGGAAGGAATGCGAGCTCCTGCCTTATAGTCAGATGCGGAAAGAGTATGTTTTCCACGTGTTTTTGACCAGCCAAGAACCATATTACTGGTCTTTGAGTCGACTGCCGGGAATACTGCACGGCCATCGGTGTTTTTGATGGTTTTCCAGTAACTTCCGTCACATTTATATAATTTCACATTGGAAGTATGGCGGGATTTCTGCACTACGGCAGAGGATCTGGATTCTTTTGAAAGGCCGCATGTTATGGAGCCATCCGCGGCTGCCATAACAGTCTGTGAACATCCGAAGAGACAGACGGTTATCAGCATCATCAAAAGACAGACATATTTGTAGTTGATTTTTTGTTTCATAAAGCACTCTCCTGTTTGATTAAAAATGAAATCCGGACATACAACAAACGGCCCCGTGAATATTCTTCGGAACCGTCTGTTGATGAAACTACTTATAGTAATTGTGTGGGATTTAGTCTTGAGTAATGCCGGTTACTTCATATCCGGCATCTTTAATTGTCTGACGTACCTTCTCCTCGTCAACCTTCTCCGGTGCAGTGAAAATAGTAGTCTTGTTCTCATGAGAAGATACAACATCCTCAACACCGAAGGCCTTTTTAACTGCCTCATTAACATGTGCTTCGCAGTGTGGGCACATCATTCCCTCAACATTTACAGTAACTTTTATCATAGTTTTTTGCTCCTTTTCTTTTATATTATAATCATTTTTTATTTTAATGGAAGTAGCCTGACCGATTTTTTTATCTTTTTTTGTGTCATGAATCTTAAACAGATTCAGACGAAGGGCATTGGTGACAACGCAGAAACTGGAAAGACTCATCGCAGCGGCTCCGAACATCGGGTTCAGAGTCCAGCCGAAGACCGGGATCCATACACCGGCTGCCAGCGGAATACCGATAATATTATAGAAAAATGCCCAGAAGAGATTCTCGTGGATATTTCTAAGCGTTGCACGACTGAGGCGTACAGCAGCAGGTACATCACTTAAATGACTCTTCATCAGAACAATATCAGCGGCATCGATCGCGATATCTGTTCCGGCACCGATCGCGATACCGATATCTGCGCGGGTAAGTGCAGGGGCATCGTTGATACCGTCACCGACCATGGCAACTCGGCCCTGCTCTTTGAGGGAGCGGATCACGCTTTCCTTGCCATCAGGGAGAACTCCTGCGATAACGTCATCCACGCCAGCCTCTTTACCGATTGCTCTTGCGGTCCGCTCATTGTCACCGGTCAGCATGACAACGCGGATTCCCATATTCTGAAGCTCTCGGATTGCCTGCGGGCTGTCTTCTTTGATAACGTCCGCAACAGCGATGATTCCCACAAGCTTTTTATTTCGGGCAAAAAGGAGAGGTGTTTTGCCTTCCATGGCAAGCTTTTCGGCTTTCTGTGAGAGTGCGGCAGGAACAGTTACCTGACTGCTTACGAACTTCATACTTCCACCGATCAGAGTTTCATTATTCAACACGGCACAAAGACCATTTCCCGGAAGTGCATGGAAATCAGAGACCTCCGGCGCTGTCAGCTGACGTTCTGCGGCATATTTCAGAACTGCTCCGGCAAGCGGATGTTCACTTTTTTTCTCCAGGGCAAGTGCCAGGGAGAGAAGCTCCTGTTCAGAAATATCATCTGCCGGAAGCAGATCCGTCACCTCAGGCTGTCCGCTGGTGATCGTACCGGTCTTGTCCAGGGCAACAATCTGGACCTTGCCTGCTTCCTCAAGCGAGACAGCAGTTTTGAACAGGATACCATTTCGGGCTCCCATTCCGTTGCCGACCATGATCGCTACCGGAGTGGCAAGTCCAAGTGCGCATGGACAACTGATAACAAGAACAGAAATTCCACGGGCAAGTGAATATCCAAATTCATGTCCGGTCAGAAGCCAGATGAGAGTGGTGATAATTGCAATCGTAATGACGGTCGGTACAAAGACACCGGAAACACGGTCTGCGATCTTGGCGATTGGAGCCTTGGTGGCAGCCGCATCGCTTACCATTTTGATGATCTGGGAGAGGGTGGTATCCTCGCCTACACGCGTTGCCTCACATTTGATAAAACCAGACTGATTGACGGTAGCAGCAGAAACAAGATCACCGGCAGATTTGTCAACCGGAATGCTCTCACCGGTAAGGGAAGATTCATTGACCGCACTGTCTCCTTCAACGATCACACCGTCGACCGGGATGCTTTCTCCGGGACGTACCACAAAGAGGTCTCCCTTGTGTACCTGCTCGATCGGGACGGTGGTCTCCTGATCATTTCGAAGAACGACGGCAGTTTTGGGGGCGAGCTTCATGAGACTCTTAAGTGCATCGGTGGTTCTACCCTTGGAACGTGCTTCAAGCATTTTGCCGACAGTGATCAGAGTCAGAATCATGGCTGCAGATTCAAAGTAAAATTCCATCATATAATTCATGACAGCTGCAGAATCACCATCCACCTGTGCTCTTGTCATGGCAAAGAGTGCATAGACACTCCATACGAAAGATGCCATAGAGCCGAGTGCGACCAGCGTGTCCATATTCGGGGCACGGTGCCACAGACTCTTAAATCCGCTGATAAAAAATTTCTGGTTGATGACCATGATGATTCCGGCAAGCAGCATCTGGACAAGTCCCATGGCAATATGGTTGTCATTGAACCACGCAGGGAGCGGCCAGCCCCACATCATATGTCCCATGGAAAAGTATATAAGTACCAGCAGAAATCCGACGGAAGCGATCAGGCGGCGCTTGAGGACCGGTGTCTCGTGATCCGCAAGAGCCTCCTCTGCCTCAGACATGGAAACCTGTTCTTTGCCGACTCCCTTAAGAGATGCACCGTAGCCAGCCTGTTCTACCGCCTGGATAATGTCATGGGAGGAGGCATTTCCCTCAACTCCCATAGAGTTTGTCAGAAGACTGACGGAGCAGGATGTGACTCCAGGCACCCTGGATACAGCCTTCTCCACCCGGGAACTGCAGGCAGCACAGCTCATCCCGGTAACGTTGTATTGTTCCATTATAAATTCCTCCTTTGAAATCTGGATATTATGTAACTATTCAGAAGGTAGTATCCCGCGAGGTGTTTTGGCATGTTTTTTGCCAAAATCCCGAGACATACAAGGCAAAATGCCATCACCGAAGGTGATTTGGAATGCATTTTGACTCGTAACTGTGAGGGTACTGAACAGTTACGATATTATTTCATAAGTTTCTGAAGTGTACAGACCAGTTCGTCGATGGTTTCGTCCTTACCGGCACGAATGTCACGTGCCACGCAGGTGCGGATATGGTTCGCCAGAAGTTCCTTATTAAAAGAATTGACAGCGGCATTGACGGCAGCAGACTGGATCAGAATGTCATTGCAGTAGGCATCGTTCTCCAACATTCCTATAATTCCCCGGATCTGCCCTTCAATGCGCTTCAGGCGATTAATAAGCTTCTTACGCTCCGCCTCCGAACGATCGGTATGTTTCGTACAGCAGCAGGAACAGACAGGAGTTTCCAAAGTATTATTATCAGAATGGTTCATAAGTAAAAGTCCTCCTCTAAATACCCATTGGGGGTATACTGAATATAACTAAAATATATACCCCATGAGGGTATTTGTCAAGGGCAATTATGGATAAAGAGAATATAAAAAAACACCGGTATTTATTTTCAAATACCGATGCTCTTTTTGCTGATCAGGAAGGAGATCCCGGCAGTCAGTGCTTCTGCGATCCAGAAGGCATGCCATACACCGACAGCACCAAAAATGCGGCAGAGGATAAAGGCAGCCGGAAGAATCAGAAGCAGATATCTGCAGAGAGAAACAACGAGGGAAGCAGTTCCCTTTCCCAGCCCCTCCAGTGCACCACAGGCTGTGACGGATACAGAGGAAACCAGAAAACCTGCACAGATGATCCGAAGAGCTGTTTTTCCTGCCTGGATCGTGGATGGATTTGTGGTAAACATCCCCATGAGCTGTCCCGGAACAGTCAGGCAGATGATGGTTCCGATCAACATGATCACACCACTCATACAGAGTGTGACGTAGTAGATCTTTTTTACACGTTTATGTTCTCCGGCTCCATAGTTATATCCGATCACAGGACGCATTCCCTGTACGATCCCACTTGCCGGAAGATACAGGAAGGTCTGCAGTTTGTAGTAGATTCCGAGAATCACAACATAGCTCTGGGAATAGGCTGCCAGAAGTCCGTTCAGAGCAGAAACCAGGACAGATGGAAGTGCGAGATTCAGGGCACCGGGGATACCGACAGAGTATAATTTTGCTGCAAGAGCTCTGTCCGGATGCAGATATTTCCGGCTTATGGTGATCTGCAGGGGCCGTATTTTGTAGACAATCAGATAGAAAAGGAGGTTGAATACCTGACCGAGACCGGTAGCTATGGCAGCACCTTCAATTCCAAGTGCCGGGAAGGGACCGATGCCAAAGATCAGCAGTGGATCGAGAATGATATTGGAAACACAGCCGACCATAAGTCCTGCCATAGTGACCTTCATTTTGCCGATACCCTGGAAGATTTTTTCATAGGCAAGGTTGATGGTGTTTACGGTTGCAAACAGAAATACAATTGTAGAATAATGGATCCCAAGGCTGATGACATCTGTATCAGAAGTGAACAAGGCGAGGAATCCGGGCATGATAAGGATGCAGCCGACAGTCAGGATCACACCGTGCAGAGCTGCCAGGATAAGACCGTGAGTGGCAGCTTTACCAGCGGTTTCTCTGTTTCCGGCACCAAGACAGATAGCAATCAGGGAACTGATACCAATTCCAAAGCCGATGGCAATGGCGTTTGCAAAGTTCTGTACAGGAAACACAAGCGAGAGAGCTGTCATCGCATCTTCACTGATCTTAGCCACAAAAAAACTGTCTACGATATTATAAAGTGAATTCACAAGCATGGAAATAACCATGGGCAGAGCCATAGACAGTATCAGTGGAAAGACAGGTCTTTCTTTCATAAATGTGTCATTCATAACAAGGTTCTCCTTTTATAAATTTGAAATATAAAAAACGCCACACAATTACCACGAATGGTAATTGTGTGGCGAAAAATGGTCTTGACCAGAAAAATCCACACCATGTTTTGGATGAAAGGATTGTAGCATAAAAAGCCGAAAAACGTCAATAGCTGATTTTGTCCTGTCGGATTTTGTATTACTGTGAATAGACAATTTTGTATATAACTGTAAACATACATGAGCACTTCTTGCGGCCGGCACTCTGATATGCTACACTCAAAAAGTACCCAAAAGAATCGCAGGAAAAGAGATATTATTTATAAGGAAAAAGGACTTAGAGGAGAAAAAATATGAAAACACTGCTGACACTGCAGCTTACGATCTTTATTCTGGTGGCTGTAGGATTTTTAATGAAAAAGATACATATCATCGGTCCTCAGGGACAGAAGAATATCAATGATCTGGTTATTTATCTGATCCTGCCATGTAACATCCTTCATGCATTTACCCAGAGCGCGGCAGATGAAGATTTCAGCAATTATCTGGCAATCCTGTTTATCTCAATCGGTATTCAGATATTCTGCGTCATTTATGGAAAAGTCATGTTTCGCAAGGAATCCGAAGATCGACGGAAATGCCTGCAGTATGGAACTATCTGCTCAAATGCAGGATTTCTTGGAAATCCGATAGCAGAAGGTGTTTATGGGATGGAAGGTCTTATTCTTGCCAGTGTATATCTGATTCCTCAGAGAATTATGATGTGGTCCTCCGGCCTGGCTGTTTTCTCCGGAAGCAGTGACAAGATGAAAACGGTGAAAAAAGTTGTCACACATCCATGTATTCTGGCATGTGTACTTGGGATACTTCTGATGATCACAGGACTTCCGATTCCACCAGGACTTGATGGTGCAGTGACCGCAGTCGGAAACTGTAATACGGCGATGTCGATGATGGTCATTGGAATGATCCTTGCAGATATCAATTTTAAAGATTTCTGGGATTGGACAGTAGTGAAATACACAATTCACAGACTTGTTATCATTCCGGCAGTCGTCTATATTGTCTGCAGCTTTCTTCCTCTCAGCAAAAATGTTCTGGGACTGTGCGTGCTTCTTGCAGCAATGCCAGCAGGTGCAACTACCAGTATCCTGGCAGAAAAATATCAGGTGGATTCTCCGTTTGCCACAAAACTGGTGATCTTTTCCACGCTGCTGTCACTTCCGACTATCTGCCTGTGGAGTATTTTTCTTCAGTAAATAAACAGAATTCGTCAAAAAATCCCCCCCACCGGCTTGTGGAGAGGGATTTTTTTTTATATACTTTAAAATATTTATGTTGGGGGAGTTTGCTTTTTACCCCTGGCAGTATCAATCTATGGAGAAGAGACATATTATGAACGATCTTAAAAATGAAATCCATGACTACTGGACGAACCGTGCCAGAGGTTATTCAGAATATAATCAGCAGGAGATGGCAGATGCCAGACGGACCATGTGGAGAGATAAACTTCTTTCCTTATTAAAAGAGGAATTTCCACAGCAAAAACCAGAAGAGATAAAAATCCTCGATGTTGGGACCGGACCGGGATTTTTTGCGATACTTCTCGCAGAGGCCGGATATCAGGTGACAGCAATCGATTATACAGAAGAAATGCTGAAAGAAGCACAGCAGAATGCCGGTGGAATGGCGAAATGTATTGTGTGGAAAACCGGAGATGCACAGGCTCTCGATGTGGAAAACAACAGTTTCGATGTGATCGTGACCCGGAATGTGACCTGGAATCTTCCAAGACCGGATCTCGCATACAGAGAATGGCTCCGCGTGCTCAAGCCGGGTGGTGTACTTTATAACTTTGATGCAGACTGGTACGGACACTTATATAATGAAGAGAAACGAAACAGCTACGAGAAAGACCGGCAGCAGACAGAGGAACAGCAGGTAGAGGATTACTACCGAGGAACCGATATCGAGAAGATGGAAGAAATTGCCCGACAGGTTCCGTTAAGTCGTCTGGAACGTCCGAAATGGGATCTGGAAACCATGACAAAAACCGGATTTCTGGATGTATCCTGTGATGAGGCGGTCTGGAAAGAGGTCTGGACAGAAGAAGAGATCATCAACAACAGTACTTCTCCGATTTTTCTGCTGACTGGAAGAAAGAGAGCTGCTTTTCATCTCAAAAACATAACCGTAGAACCGGGACAGAAATGGAACGGGGAACTGGAGCTTGCAGATGGAGAGATCAGACTTCCGGCAACGGTCCTGCATGGACATGCCGAGGGAAAGACCATGCTTATCACTGCCGGAGTACATGCCGGAGAGTATGTGGGAATTCAGGCGGCAATCGAATTGTCCCAGAAGCTTAAGATCGAAAAGGTGACCGGCACGATCATCATCGTAAAGGTTATGAACCGTCCGGCGTTTGAACACCGTAACGGAAGTATGGGACTGACTGACGGAAGAAACCTCAACCGTGAATTTCCGGGAAATCCGGAAGGAACAGAGATGGAGCGGCTTGCCTGGGCAGTATCTCAGGAACTGCAGCCAGTAGCAGATTATTATATCGATCTTCACAGCGGAGACGATTATGAGAAGCTGACACCGTATGTTTATTATGCCGGGGCAGCTCCAGAGGAAACTGTAAAAATATCCAGAAAAATGGCAGAACAGGTTGATGTTCCATACATGGTAAGATCCAATGTGGCCTCTGGTGGTTCTTATAACTATGCAGCTTCGCAGGGAATCCCAAGCATTCTGATCGAGCGCGGCGGGATGGGTGACTGGAACTATGAGGAAGTCCGCTCTACCAGAAGAGATGTCCGGAATATCCTGTGCCATATGGGACTCTACCAGGGAATCAAAGATTTCAGAACCTATTATCCTCTGGATGTGGCAGATGTCCGCTACCAGGATGCAGAGGAAGACGGCCTCTGGTATCCGTTCAAAAAAGTCGGCGATATGATCCAGGAGGGAGATATCCTCGGAGAAGTCCGTGACTATGAAGGCAAAGTAAAGGAAGTCAGCATCGCAGAGTTCGACGGTGTTCTTCTCTATCAGACAGGAACCTTACAGGTTCTCGGAAATGGTCCTATGGTCACTTATGGAAGAATCGTCAGTCCTTATGACGAGCGCAAAGAGCGAATTGTGAATTACTGGGAAAAACGAAGTGACAGCTTTCTGGAGCAGAGAAGACAGGAACTCCACAGTGAAATGGCAGAGCGATGGATGAAGGAAATCCGTGCACAGATGCCAGAAGGTGAGAACCTTCGAATTCTTGATGTGGGATGCGGGGCAGGATTCTTCTCCATTCTTCTGGCGAAGGCCGGACATCAGGTGACAGGAATCGACCTGACACCGGATATGATCAAAAATGCCCGCATTCTTGCAAAGGAGGAGAAGGCAGACTGTGAATTCCTTGTCATGGACGCAGAAAATCCGGAGTTCCCGGACGGAAGCTTTGACATGATCATTTCCCGAAACCTGACCTGGACACTGCCGCATGTGCGTCATGCTTATGGGGAATGGATCCGTGTACTCAAAAAGGGCGGCGTACTGCTGAACTTTGATGCGAACTATGGAATCACAGATTTCTCAAATGTAGAGGATCTGCCGGAAAACCATGCCCATAATATGCTTGGCGACGATATGATGCGAGAGTGCGAGGAACTTAAGCGCCAGCTTCCAATCAGTTCCTACAGCCGCCCGGCCTGGGATCTGGAAACGCTGGGAGCTATGGAACTGAAAGAATTTCGAGTGGATCTGGGAATCAGCAGCAGGATCTATCTGGAAAAAGATGCCTTCTACAATCCGACTCCTCTGTTTATGCTGCGTACCATCAAATAACTGGATCAAAACCATACAAAACAGCAGGTATACTGCTGAAAACAGAATCAGATGCGGAGAATTACATGGATTTAAAACAATTACAATATTTTGTGGCATGTGCACAGACAGGATCATTCAGTGATGCAGCGAAACTCCTCTACTCTACACAGCCAAGTGTGAGCAAAGTGATCAAGGCACTGGAAGATGCCCTGGGAATCCAGCTTTTTGAACGGCTTCCAAGAGGAATCCGCCTGACTGTGCAGGGAAAGAAGGTCTATCATTATGCCTGCAAGATCATAAATGAGATGGATGTACTGGAAAACATGGCTGCCAGAGGAATGACCAGGTGGATTCGTATTTCGATGAATCCCAGTTCCTGGCTTGCAAATCAGTTTGTGGATTTTTATAACCAGACCTATGAAAAAAACTATCACTTTCAGGTGACCACAGCAGGCGTGCGAAGCGTTATGGAGCGTGTGCGGGATTATCTGGATGATATTGGTTTTGTTTATATATTCAGTCAGCAGAAAGAAAACTTCCTGCATGAACTGGCCAAAAACAAAATGCAGTTCGTTCCCATGTATGAGACAGAGGTGATCCTTTATCCCGGACAGAAGACGGAGCTTTATGCTTCGGAAAAAGAGAGTGTAGAGCCGGAAGATCTGAAGGGGCTTCGCTTCATACAGAATTATCAGGATGAGTTTTTTGATATCGGTGCTGCCGGGGAAGAAGGGTTTCAGTGGCGTGATCTTGACATCTCCGTACTGACCAACAGCGATTATATTATGGAAAAAATGCTGAAGAACAGTCGTGCCTCCAATGTGAGCGGCAGTTATCTCTCCGAAAATAAAAAAGGAACGACACCGGGAATCCCTCTTCATATGGGAGACAGCAGAGTGATTTTTGGCTATATATTGCACAGAGGTGAGAAAATCGATGAGAGCGTACAGGAATTCCTTGATTTTCTCATGGAACGCCTTCCCAAAAGTTAAAAGCGACATATTCCAAAACAGACAAAAGATATTCAAATAACGAATAGCACATAACCCCCCCACGGGGTTGTGCGCTTTTTTGACATCTGATAGTCTTTATCTGACGAATTACTATGCGGATATTTTGTCTGATGATTTACAGGCACAAAAGGAGAATTCATGATTAAATACATTTTTAAAAGACTTCTTCAGCTGATCCCGATTCTAATTGGGATCACTTTTTTGTCTTTTGCCATGATGCGTTTGGCAGGTGGTGATGCGGTAACGTATATGTATGAGAATGCCGGTTCAGCAGTTTCACAGGAAGTCATTGATGAGACGCGGAAGGAATATGGTCTGGATCAGCCATTTCTTATTCAGTATGCGAAATGGTTTGCAGGAATGGCAACCGGAGATATGGGCAAGAGCTACGTATCCAAACGAGATGTTTATGAAACATTTGTAGAAAAACTTCCGGCAACGATCATGCTGACCGTATCTTCTGTATTGCTGACAATGCTGATCGCAATTCCACTCGGCATTTTTTCGGCGGTAAAGCATAATAAATGGAGCGATTACCTGATACGTTTCCTGAGTTTTATCGGGAATTCCATGCCAAACTTCTTTGCAGCACTGGTGCTGATGTACTTTTTTTCCATCAGACTTGGATGGTTTCCGGTAATCACAACGGACAATATAGCTTTAAGCCTCGTTCTGCCAACACTGACACTTGCCATATCTATGGCATCCAAGTATACCAGACAGGTGAGAGCTACGATCCTTGAAGAACTGAACAAAGATTATGTGGTCGGAGCAAAGGCGAGAGGTGTGAGAGGAAGCGTGATCATCTGGAAGAATGTTATGAAGTCTTCCATGCTGACGATCATTACTCTGCTGGCTTTATCAATAGGAAGTCTTCTGGGAGGAACTACAATCGTTGAGACTATTTTTATGTGGGATGGTGTTGGCAAAATGGCAGTAGATGCCATTACCATGAGAGATTACCCGATCATTCAGGCATATGTAGCCTGGATGGCAATCATTTATGTGGTTGTAAACCTGATCACGGATATCATTTATCACTATCTGGATCCTCGAGTAAGATTAGGAGGTGACAGAGCATGACGCAGAAGAAACAGATATCTGTCCGAAAACAGAAGATAAAGAAAAACCATGTGAGAGAAAAACTGATCTTTTTTACAATACTGACCCTGATACTTCTGGTTGTTGCTGTTTTTGCACGGAAGCTCTGTCCGTATGATCCGGATGTACAGGATCTTCTGCTGGCACAGAAACCGCCAAGTGCAGAACATATACTGGGTACAGACCGCTACGGAAGAGACATGTTTTCGCGTGTACTGGTAGGAAGTACGACCAGTATTTATGCGACACTGCTTTTGGTGGCGATCGTCACGATACTTGGAACGGTGATCGGCATCATCTGCGGGTGGTGTGGAGGAATCATAGATACTGTGCTGATGCGTATATCAGATCTGTTTCTTGCGTTCCCAAGCCTTGTTTTTGCCCTTGCAGTAGCTGGTGTACTTGGCGGTGGCATCCAGAATGCGATCATAGCACTGGCTGTCATCGGATGGCCGAAGTTTGCCAGACTTGCCAGAGGACTGACTCTTGCACAGAAAGATTCACCATATCTGATGGCGGTGAGACTTTCGGGAAGCAGCACACTGAAAATTATGTTTAAACATATTTTACCGAATATTGCAGGTCCGATACTGGTTACCTCTGTTCTTGATATCGGAACTATGATGATGGAACTTGCAGGACTGTCCTTCCTCGGACTTGGCGTACAGCCTCCGATGGCAGAGTGGGGAAGCATGATTAATGATGGAAGAAGTATGCTTCAGATCTCACCATGGATGGTACTTGCACCGGGACTTGCCATATTTATAACCGTTATGATCTTTAATCTTCTCGGGGATACACTCAGAGATTTTATGGATCCAAAAGAAAGAGCAAAGAAATAAGAGAATAAAGAAAGGAAACAACGATTATGAAGAAGAAATTACTTACAGCAATTCTGACAGGAGCAATGCTTGTAGCAGGAATGTCTACAACCGTATGGGCTGACGGTGAAAAGGCTTTTGTTTATGGAACAACCGGATACAGCGAGGAAATGGGAGATGCGGGATTAAACCCACATGACAACTATTCAGGCTGGAGTGCACTTCGTTATGGCGTTGGCGAAACTCTGTTCAAATATAATGACAACATGGAAGTAGAGCCATGGCTTGCAACTGATTATGAATTTGTGGATGATACAACTGTAAAGATCACACTTCGTGACGGAGTACAGTTTTCCAGTGGACGTACCATGGATGCGGAAGCAGTCAAGGAATGTCTGGAAGATCTGATCGCAGTTCATGACCGTGCACCTTATGACCTCAAGATCGATCATATTGATGCAGATGGTCTGACACTTACTATTTATACCACAGAACCATGTCCAGCGATCATTAATTATCTTGGTGATCCATATGGTGCGATCATTGACATGGATTATGGAATCCAGGGAGAAGGCGGATCTGCCAATGTTGCAGCCACAGGTCCATATATTGCCACGAATGTTACTCCAACACAGATCGACCTGGTCAAAAATGATAATTACTGGGGCGGTGAAGTAAAGGTAGATAAAGTTACAGTCAAATCTTTTGCAGACGGAAGTGCACTGACCGCAGCCCTGCAGACAGGTGATATTCAGGGTACTTATGGACTTCAGTATGACAACTATGCATTATTTGAAAATAATTCAGATTACACGATTAATTCCTGTGCGACCAGCCGATGCTTCTTTGGTCAGTTCAATATGGATTCAGAGATCATGAAAGACCAGAACGTTCGTAAAGCTGTTGAGATGGGAATCGACAAAGACGGATTCTGCTCTGTCATCATGGAAGGACGTGGAGTTCCGGCAAAGGCAGCTTTCCCAAGCAGCTTTTCTTATGGAAATGATGCAGTAGAAACGGTTTCCTATGACCCGGAAGGCGCTAAGAAACTTCTTGAGGAATCCGGCTGGACGGATACAGACGGAGACGGATATGTGGATAAAGACGGACAGAAACTCAGCATTAACTGGCTGACTTACCCAACCCGTCTGGAACAGCCGAAACTTGCCGAGTACGCACAGGCTACACTGAAAGATATCGGAATCGATGTGGTTGTAAATAATACATCTGACCATATGACGATTGCAAAGAATGGAGACTTTGATGTATATGTAAGTTCTACAACTACAGCACCGACAGGTGATCCGGAATACTTCTTTACCAGTACAGTAACAGGTGCCAAGAACTATGGTAACTATCAGAATGAAGAAGTAACAAAACTGACAGATCAGCTTCACCAGACGTTTGACAAGGATGAAAGAGCAAAACTTGCAGTAGAACTTCAGCAGGATATTCTGGATGATGATGCGTTCTTCTTTGTATCTCATCTGAATATGGGAATCGTAACAAAATCAAATGTTACAGGAATGGCAGCACATCCATGTGATTACTATGAGATCACTGCTGACCTGGATGTAGAATAAAATTATTGCTTCTGCTTGCAGCAACAATTTTTGAGGAGAAAATAAATTATGGATTCTTTGCTTCGTGTAGAGCATGTGACAATTTCTTATAATGGAAAACCAACGGTTGAGGATGTCAGCTTTGAATTAAAGCAGGGCGAAATCCTTGGAATCGTGGGCGAGTCCGGAAGCGGCAAAAGTACGATCATCAAGGCAATCATGGGGCTTCTGGGAGAAGAAGGCCTGGTTACAAGAGGTGATATCTGGTACAAAGGTGAGAACCTTACAGACATGAGCGAAAAAAAACTCCGTAAGTTTCTGGGAACAGAGATCGGAATGGTATTTCAGGACTGCAAAGCCGCATTATGTCCTGTACGTACGATCGGAGCACAGATACATGAAGCAGTGTCAGAACATGAGAAGATCAGCCAGAAGGAAGTTCGGGAACGAGCAGGACAGATCATGAAGAAGATTGGACTGAACGACAGTGACCGCGTGCTGGACAGTTATCCGTTTGAACTTTCTGGTGGAATGAACCAGAGAGTGGGAATCTGTACAGCTATGATCATGCATCCGAACCTGCTTCTGGCAGATGAACCTACCAGTGCGCTGGATGTGACCGTTCAGAAACAGGTAGTAGAGGAACTTCTGCTTATGCGTAAAACATACAATACCGCGATGATTCTTGTAACGCATAATATCGGTGTTGTAAGGCTGATGGCAGACAGAATACTGGTACTTCAGAATGGACAGGCAAGGGAGTATGGAGAAACTGAGACTGTTCTGGATCATCCGAAAGATCCGTATACAAAGAAACTGATGAGTTCCGTGCTTCATCTGAAACGGAACAGAAATCAGGAGGTACAGTAAAATGACAGACATTATCCTGAAAGCAGACCATCTCAAAAAAGTATTTATATCAGGGAAAAAATCCATGACAGCTGTGGATGATGTAAGCTTTGAACTGGAACGTGGAGAATGCCTTGGAATCGTAGGAGAGTCCGGATCTGGCAAAAGTACGATTGCCAAGATGATCACACATCTGGAAAGTATCACAGAGGGACAGGTCTTTCTTAAGGGAAAGGACATCACTCATGCCAGAGGCAAAGATTTGAGAGAAACATATCAGAATATCCAGATGGTTTTTCAGATGCCGATGGAATCTTTTGACCCAAGATGCACTTTAGGCGACGGAATTGGGGAAAGTCTCCGGAATATGGGGATAAGTCGTGCAGAAACACGGAAACGTGTGGAAAACCTTCTCGAAAGATGCGGTCTTTCTAAAGAATATGCTGACCGTTATCCTCACCAGGTCAGCGGGGGGCAGTGCCAGAGAGCGGCGATTGCCAGAGCTCTCGCAGTAGATCCGGAAATCCTGATCTGCGATGAAGCAACCAGTGCATTGGATGTAACCGTGCAGAAACAGATTCTGGAACTTCTGATCGAACTGAAAGAGAAGGAGAATCTGTCGTTTATCCTGATCTGTCACGATCTTGCACTGGTGCAGGCATTCTGTGACAAAGTGCTGGTGCTCTATCATGGAAAGACAGTAGAATACGGAACCCCAGATGAGATCATCAATCATCCGAAGATGGAATATACAAAGAAACTGATCGATTCAGTCTTATAAAATCAACAGCATAATAATCGATAAATAATGACCGGAGGGCAGAAACTATGGTAGTAAATGTTTTTCTGTTTGATGATTTTGAAGTTATGGATGCGTTTGGTCCGGTGCAGGTCTTTGGATGTACACCGGAACATTTTTATATACGATTCATTTCCATGCGCGGAGGGTTAATCAACGGAAAGCAGGGAATGAAAGTATGGACGGAACCGTTGAATCCCCTGGAGATTGAAGATATCTTTCTGATTCCGGGCGGAAAGGGTGTCAAGAGCTTTCTGCATACAGAAGGAGAAAAAAGCCAGCAGCTTTTGAAGCAGGCTGTGGAGGAATCATCTTTCTGCATGATGGTCCAAAATGCCTCCGCAATGCTGGCAAGGACAGGACTTTTATTCCACAGACAGGTGGCCGATTATGCATATGACGAAAACTGGAAGCGGATGTTTACAGTGGGAATCAATTATGTCGATGGTGAAAACTGGATCGCAGACGGAAAATATTATTCCAGCAGTACAACAATGGCGGCAATAGATATGACACTGGGGCTGCTTGGAGATATGCTGGATATTGACATTGCCGAGAAGGCAGCAGAAGAAATCGGATATTCATGGGAAGGAAACTTCTGACCTATGAAAAAAGATAGTTATGTATAATAAAATGGAATGCGTCTATATCCCCTGGGGTGAGTGGTGTGTCGATGAAATGGCAGATCTTGTCAGTGGCGGTACACAGCTGGGTTATACTCCATCAGGAATGGAGAGTGGATTTGAGCTTTCAACACTGTTCCCGGATTATTCGATGGCAGGTATGCCGGAATGGACCGGATATATTCTTTCGGCAGTTGTTGGTGTGGCACTTCTGGTAATTTTCTTTAAAATTGTTTCTTCTACTATGAAGGACAAGATTGATTTCAAAAAGAAAGCGGCATAATAATGAATGATCAAAGAACAGAAAAAACAGAGATTCCAAATTGGATGTGCAGAGAGGAAGAGTATATTCCTTCCGAAGACAGGGAAGCCTTTCTGACCAGAAGCACCAAATCTGTTTTGTCTGTACTTGCAAAACTGAGATTTAATGAAGGGAAGGATGGCAGATTTTCTGCCACTCCTTCTCTTAAATTGTTTTATACGATACTTTATATTATTCTTACAGCATGTTCTGAAAATTACCTGTTTGTATTGATCATGTGTGCAGCTGTGACAGTCAGGCTGGCTTTTTTTTCAGCAGCATCTATTCGCCAGATATTAAGAGGAACAGAGGGGGCAGTTCTAATTTCAATATTGCTTTTACTACCAGCAGTGTTCATGGGAAATCCCCAGACGTTGGCCAATATTACAGCGAGGGTATACGTATCGGTAACGCTGGTCGGTATTTTGTCATCAGAGACATCGTGGAATAAACTTACAGGCAGTCTGAGAACTTTTCATGTTCCGACCCTGTTTATTTTTACATTGGATATTACATTGAAATATATTTCCATTCTGGGTGAAATATGCGTGGATATTCTGAGAGCAGTCAGTTTAAGATCCGTAGGAAAAAATCCCGATAAAGCAAAATCTTTTTCTGGTGTACTTGGAATCACGTTCCTGAAATCAAGTGAAATGGCAGAGGAAATGTATGCATCTATGTGTTGTCGGGGATTCACAGGAGAATATCAATTAAAACAAAAATACAGACTCTGCAGATATGATATCTTACATATTCTGTTAATGGCCGGATGTGTAGTTGTGTTTCTTGAATTGAACAGGCCATTCGTCTGAGAGAGGAACTTTGTAAAGGAAGACAGGTATGATCACATTAGAAAAAGTATGTTTTGCATATGAACATGAAGTAGCACTGAGATATATAAATCTTCATATTGACAGAGGTGATTCTGTGGTGATTCAGGGACCGAATGGATGCGGGAAATCAACTCTTATTAAATTATTGAACGGAATCATATTTCCTTCAGAAGGGCATTATTTTTACAAAGGCCATGAGATTACAGAGAAAACCCTGAAGGACAGGCAGTTTGCAAAATGGTTTCATCAACAGATGGGATATGTATTTCAGAATGCCGATACGCAGCTTTTCTGTGGAAGCGTGGAGGAGGAAATTGCGTTTGGACCTGTCCAGATGGGATTGTCGGAAGCAGAAGTTCGAGAGAGAACAGAAGATTGTCTGAAATTGTTTGGAATAGAGAAACTCAGAGAAAGACCTCCATATCATCTGAGCGGCGGGGAGAAACGAAAAGTATCTCTTGCCTGCATCCTTTCTCTGAATCCGGAAGTACTAATCCTGGATGAACCACTTGCAGGACTGGATGAAAAAACACAGGATATGCTTCTGGAATTTCTGCAGAATTTTCATAAAGCAGAAAAAACACTGATCACAATCACACATAATCGACAGCTGGCAGAGACAATTGGAAATCGCTTTGCGGTTATGAATGAAGATCATGAATTAACAATAAAATAAAAAAGGTACTTCCCGCGGATTGGAAGTACTTTTTTTATGGGTTTCTTTGTGCATCATCAGGTGGAGGTCGATGCACCTTTATTTGATAAAATAACACAGATCTTTGTGTTGTTTATATTTTATCAAAATGCAGTATGAAAACAAGCCTCCTGGGGGGATAAAATGCCATGAAAAAAACCGAAAAAGCTATGCTGTATAAGAATGGATCCCGGCTGACCTTAACTCCCCGTTCCGAGATATCATTTCTTATTTCTTCTTATTAAATTCTTCAGCAACCTGTCTGATCAGTTTCAGCTGGTCAGAGTTCAGATCCTGGAGAACTTCGATCAATTCATTAATTTCTTTAGGATAATCTGTATGCATATCAAAAAAATCTCCCGGAGTGATCTTCAGGTACTCACAAATATAGAAAAAAACCTGCATAGACGGAAAAGCCTTCTGATTCTCAATTCGATTTATGTAGCTTGGATTTTGTCCAAGATCCAGACTCATCTCTCTTGCGGAAATATCCGTATCCGTTCTTAACTTGGCCAGTCTGGTACCAAAAGTTTCTTTAGTATTCATATCACATTTCCCCTTTTTTGTGACATTTTATATCACCGACATCCCCAAAACGGGATAATTAAAACTCTAAATTTAGAAAAATAAGACATGAATTAGAAATGATCAAATTATTTATATCTGATAGTCTTTCATGCCGAATGCCTTTCTTTATGGATATTATATATCACATAATGAAGAAAAAGAGATATTATAGACGTTATTGCGGTTGGTATGAGATAATTAATATCCTATAATCGAAAAAAAACGTTACATAATAACCGATTTTGGGTCAGAGGTGCTTTCAGATGCAAAAATTCCCGTACTATGCGATCACAGTCAGGAGATACAATGTCCTGTTCCGACACACAGACTGGCTTAAGAAGACACAGGAACTCTACAACGAGATTCTGCTCTTTTACTACAGACTCTATCTGGAAACATTTCCGGATCAGCAGCCCGGGACACAGGAAGCACTCCGCATCCTTGAAACACTGACCATCGTAGGACGCGATAAACAGCCGGTTCCAACCCCTCTTCCCTGGAAGAAGATCCCTCTTTATTTTCGACGAGCGGCGATCAACACAGCCACAGCAGCGGCAAAGAGCTACCTGGCAAGAGGAACACAGGAACACCCTACCGAGAAATTTACAGAATCCGTTACCTTTTACAAGGGAACGTATCGTGACTCTCAGGACAATACGATTTCACTGAAGCTCTGGAATGGCGAGAGCTGGCAGTGGTCCAGATTACGACTAAGAGGAAACACCGTACCGGAAGCAGGACAGATGATGTCCCCGGCACTGGTTTTAACAAAGGACAGAGCAGAAAGGCGTCAGGCCGAAGCTGGTGTGTGGTAATCATGCCATGCCGGTATTCTACCGTGATGTGATGTACCGTGAGGATACAGAAGAAAAAGACAGAGCGTATCTGAAACTTTATGACGGCCATGACTGGAATTGGTTTCGGGTCAGTCTCAGCCATACAGATATGGAATATCTCAGAAAGAACTGGGCAGGAAAAAAGGCTGCAGCACCTGTATTGGAAAAAAGGCATCGTAAATACTTCCTGCGTTTTTCTTATACAGAAAAGGTGCTGCTTACAAAGGCAGCTGCAAAAGAACAGATCATCTGCAGTGTGGATTTAGGACTCAATACGGATGCAGTCTGCACCATTATGCGGTCAGATGGAACTGTCCTGGGAAGAAAGTTTATTGATTTCCCCAGTGAAAAAGACCGGATGTACCGTGTGCTGGGACGGATAAGCAGATTCCAGCGGAAGCATGGCTCTGTACAGGTGAAAAGCAGATGGGCTTATGCGAAGC
>NZ_JAJBNQ010000035.1:0-33369 GCF_020538025.1 Blautia sp. MSK17_66 | reverse complement strand
CAAGACCTGAAACCTTCTCCTTTGCTTCCTTTTCAGACACTTTCCCGCTTCCTGCTTTTATATAATTTTGAAAGCGCTCTTCCCTTTCTTTTTTCTCGTTCGACGCCAGGGTCATATCTCCACAATCATCAAAGATAAACTTCGCTATCCGAAATTCGAGTTCCTCCACATCAGACTTCTGTTCACTCTTTACATAGGAGTACTGATAGGTCAGTCCATCTACCGTATACGTCCCCGCCTGTTCATTCTCATTGTTCTCTTCCTGCATAGGCTGCCCTTTACCAAATGTATCTTTTATCTTGTTCTGTTCTTCTTCAGGAATCGCCAATCTTTTTACTTTTTTTAGACAGATTGCATCTACATCCGGCACTTTTACCGGTGCATCCGCTGTCAGGGTGAACTTCATCGGATTTTCTTTATCCTCTCGGTCCGCTGATCTTAGGTCTGCCTGGAGCGTTGTCTGGTATGTTTCCGGTGCCTCTACCTGTTCTGCAACGGTTTTCTGAACTGTTTCCTTTTTCTCTTCTTTTTTCTGTTCTGTCTGATCCTTTTCTTCCACAACAGCAGACTGGACAACACGGTCACATCCGGATAATGTCAAAAGATTTATACACAGAACGGCTCCCATAAACATTTTTATTTTCTTCATCCTTTTTCCATCCTTTCCTTTCGGTATTAAAAAAGGTACCCTCTTCTTATGAGAAAAGAGTACCATATTGCCTTTCCAATGTATTCATCAAAATGTAAACAACTTGTAAATCAGAAGACAGCCCTTACCGTTGTCCCCTCTCCCGGCTGACTTTCGATCTGCAGGAATCCGCCATGGAGTTCTGCTACCTTCACACAAAGTGCCAGACCAAGCCCAGAGCCACCTTCTTTTCGGCTTCGTGATTTATCCACCATATAGAACGCATCTGTGATCTTTCCCAGCTCTTCCTCTGGAATTCCCATTCCGCTATCAGATACCTCAAAAATCTTTTTTCCGGATGTTTCATATGCTTTTACCAGAATACTCCCACCTGTATCCGTAGCCTTTAGCGCATTGTCGATCAGGTTTACCAGAAGACTTTCCATCAAAGCTGCGTCCATCTTCATGGAAAATGCTTCATATTCCGTCTTCAGCTGCACATTTTTCTTCTCTGCCTGTTCCCTTTCCATATCAATAACGTTCTTTAAAAGTTCACCTGCCGGAGTCATTTCCATCTGTATGGCATGGTTCTGATAAAGTCCCAGCAGCTGTAGCATTTTCCCCGAAAGAGCTTCCAGACGTTTTCCCTCCCGGTTGATGTGTTCCAGTGCCCGGTCTTTCTGCTCATCTTTTAGCTTTACATGGCGCAGGGTATCCGAATAGCCAATAATAGATGTTAACGGGGTACGCATTTCATGGGAAAGTGCCCCCATGAGCAGCTCCTGTTTCTCTGCCATCTCCTGCAGTTTCTCCATTCGTTCCACAGTCCTTTTCATCATCATATAAATAAAAAGACCGGCGATCAGGAACACTGCCAAATAAATCCCAGTAAAGCAGACAGCTGTCTGCCTCAGCTCTGTAAAAAGTCCTGTGACTTCCCGAACAGAGAGAATCTCGTATCCTTCCGGTTTAGATAAAACTACTTTTTGGAGAAGAAGGTATTTCTTTCCCAGTTTCTGTATCTTATAGGCATATGGATCTTTTTCATTCTTCAGGCCCAGATTTTCAATCCCAACAACTTCATAATCTGTCAGATTTTCAATGGCCGCATTGCTTTTTTTATCGATCAACGCCATGCCCGTCCCACAGCATCGTTGGAATTGAAATCCCATATAAGCTTTCTTTCCAGTCTCTGACATCTGCTCATATTTGCTGTTGTCCCAAAATTGTTCCAGAAGTGTCTTCCCATTTTCCAATTGTCTTCCATAAGTCTCAGCAGCATTATTCAGGCTTCGTTTTCCTGTAACATAAATGCTTAATGCACCCACCGGGATCAACGCGCACAATAAGGTTACCAACATAAGAAGTACTGTCCGTTTCCACAGCTTCATACTTATTCCTCCAGACGGTATCCAAGCTTCGGGATCGTCTTGATCTCATCATAAAGTTCCAGTTTTTTTCTGAGCTGTCCGATATGGACATCCACCGTCCTGCTTTCCCCCAGGTAGTTTTCTCCCCAGACCCGTTTTAACAGTTCTTCCCTTCCAAGCGCAATGTTCTTATTTTGCAGGAGCAGCACAAAGAGGTCATATTCCATTGGCTTTAGGCTTACCGGAAGCCCGTCTTTGTAGACCTGATGGCTTTGCATGTCCACTAGGATGTTCCGGACCGTTAAGACTTTCTTTGCCCGTCCCGTCCTCTCCAGCACCTTCTCAATGCGTACCAGAAGTTCTAGCATCTCAAAAGGTTTTACCATATAATCTTCCGCACCCAACTTTAATCCCTTCACCTTGGAAGCCACATCATCCTTTGCAGTCAGATAGAACACCGGAAGCTCCTTCTTTTTAAAATCCTCCATCAGTGCAAATCCGTCTTTTCCCGGCAGCATGATATCCACCACTGCCATATCTGCATCCTCATGCCATAAGAGCAGCCGCTGGGCTTCTTCCCCATCATAAGCTGCCACAGTCTCATATCCTGCCGCTTCCAGATTCATGCACAACAATTCTGAAATTGCGCGGTCATCCTCAATTACCAAAATTTTATTCTTCATTCCTGCTGCCACCTCTGGTACTTTTTCTACAGTATAGCTTTTTTTATATCTCACGTCTATATGTATGGATATCTTATTCCTTATGCATCTGTACATTTGCTAATGCCAATGAATCACAAAAAAGCCGGAAACCATTGATTTTTCAAAGTTTCCGACTTTTCGCCATAGCGTGCGTTAGAGGTTGCTGCGTGCCAGTGGCACGCGTTTAGCAACGACCGAAGCGGAGCGAAGATCGAACCCGTTCGAGTCCGACCCGGACTCGAACAAAAAATAAGACACAGCTTAACGCTGTGTCTTATTTTTTATTAGCGTGCGTTAGAGGATTCGAACCCCCGACCTTTTGGTCCGTAGCCAAACGCTCTATCCAGCTGAGCTAAACGCACATCTCTTTTGTTTTGTGAGTACTTGTCGCTCACAACAAAATGTATTTTATATTATAAATGCTCTTTTGTCAACACCTTTTTTAAAAAAAATTTATTTTTTTATTTTTCTTTTCATGGTACAATAAAATCACAGGAAATCAGAGACATATTCCTATCACAAATATTACAGACACAGGAGATCTAACATGTCTTTTATCAGCGTATTTGATGTAATGGGACCAAACATGATCGGTCCTTCCAGTTCCCACACAGCCGGTGCTGCCCGCATCGGTTTTCTCGCTCGGAAAATGATCCATGGCCCACTGAAAAAGGTTGACTTCACGCTGTATGGTTCTTTTTCCAGGACTTATAAAGGACACGGCACCGACCGTGCACTTCTCGGCGGCATCATGGGATTTTCCACCGACGATATGCGTATCCGAAATTCCTTTGAGATTGCAGAAAAAAAAGGCCTCGAATTTACTTTTACCCCAAATGAAATGGAAACAGACCTTCACCCCAATACAGTGGATATTCATATGGTAAATACAAACGGTCAGGAAATGACGGTTCGAGGTGAATCTCTGGGCGGTGGCAAAGTCCGTATCGTAAAGATCAACTCTGTGCAGGTGGATTTCACTGGGGAATACAGTGCTATGATCGTAATCCATCAGGACAAGCCAGGCGTCATCGCATATATCACCAAATGTCTCAGCGATCGAAACGTAAATATTGCTTTTATGCGTCTTTTCCGTGAATCCAAAGGTGAGATTGCCTATACGATCGTAGAATCCGACGGACAGCTTCCGGAAGACATTGGAGACACGATCCGCCAGAATATAAATATTCATGAAGTCATGATCGTTCAGATGTAAGAAGGGAGATTTTTATTATGGATTTTAAAAATGCACAGGAGCTTCTGGCACTCTGCGAAGAACATCAGCTTCCAATTTCCGAGATTATGCGTCAGCGGGAAATTACTGTCGGCGAATCAACTGCTGACTCCGTCGATTCACAAATGAAGCGTGTTCTCGAAATTATGAAAGATGCTGCCTTTTCCCCGATAAAATCTCCGGTAAAATCTATGGGCGGACTGATCGGCGGGGAGGCACAGAAACTCTCCCGACATATTGCCTCCGGCAGAGGAATCTGCGGGGATGTCCTCGAGAAAGCAATCACCTATGCGATGGCAACCCTGGAGACCAATGCTTCCATGGGTCTGATCGTAGCCTCACCTACTGCCGGTTCCGCCGGTATTGTTCCCGGCCTTCTCCTTGCCCTTCAGGAGGTCTATCATTTTTCTGATAAGGAAACAGAGAAAGTTCTTTTTAACGCCGGAGCAATCGGATATCTTGCCATGCGAAATGCAACTGTTGCCGGTGCTGTAGGCGGCTGCCAGGCAGAAACAGGTGTTGCGGCTGCCATGGCTGCCTCCGCTGCCACAGAGCTGATGGGAGGCACTCCGCTTCAGTGTACCTATGCTGCTTCCACAGTCCTTATGAATATGCTCGGACTTGTATGTGACCCGGTTGGCGGACTGGTAGAATATCCCTGCCAGAACCGCAATGCTTCCGGTGTCTCCATTGCCCTGGTCGCTGCTGAAATGGCTCTTGCAGGCATCACACAATTCATCCCTCTCGATGAGATGATCACGATCATGTACACGGTAGGCAGGAAACTTCCCGCTGAACTGCGAGAGACTGCACTTGGCGGCTGTGCGGCTGCCCCTTCTGCCTGCAAAGCCTGCCATATGTGCGAATAAAAACAGAATTATCTACAGACAGAAAAATGACCGGAATCTCTACCGGTCATTTCTCTGTCTTTTATCTTTATACGGATTCTATGCCAATGGTTCTAATCTGCATTCTGATTCGTGATCATTCATCATCTGCATTGTCATCTGTTGTTTCTGTTGCCGCACTGTCGTCTGTTGTTTCTGCTGCTGCACTGTCGTCTTTGGATGCATCATCTTTCTTGTCCTCTGTCTGTGCTGCTTCATCCTTGGCTTCCGGTGCACCTGCACTCATTACAACAACTGCTGTTGCATTTCCATCTTTATCCAGAGTAACCTTGATGGTATCACCAGCCTTCAGATCAGAGAATGCAATGGCTTCTGTCTTCATTTCCGGTGCTTTTGCGTCATCCTTATCTGTGCTGTCATCTGTTGCTTCGGCATTTTCGTCTGCTGCCTCTGCATCATCTGTTTTTTCAGTATCATCTGATTTCTCATCTGTACTGTCAGCGTCCTTGGAATCATCGGCTTTCTGCGCCTCATCTGCTGCCGGTGTCTCTTCTGGTTTCTCAGGCTGTGCTTCTTTTTCGTAGGTAGTTGTGTCTGTTACTTTAATTGTCTGAGATTCTCCTGTCAGATCCAGCATGGAAGGCGCTTCTCCTTTATCTTCAGAAGCTGCATCTGCTGATTCCGCATCGCTGGAATCATCGGCTTTTTCGTCTTTAGAGTCATCAGCCTTTTCATCCTTGAAATCATCGGCTTTCTCGTCTTTGGAGTCATCAGCCTTTTCGTCCTTGGAATCATCTGTTTTCTCATCTTTGGAGTCATCAGCCTTTTCGTCTTTGGCATCTTTTGCATCGTCTGGTTTCTCACCATCCGGAGCCTGACCCTCTTTTAAGGTACCAACATTGATCGTAATGCTGTCCTCTCCTACTTCTGTAACTTCACCATAGACTTCCTGGGAAGCAGTCTCATCTGCTGTATCTGCAGATGCATCTGCACTTTCATCTTCAGCCGCTGCCTCTGTTGTCTGTGCAGTATCTGTATCCTTATCAGCTGCATATGCCATATTCATTGAAGTCAGTGCCAGTGTCAGTCCTAATACCATAGCTGCATATTTACGTTTCATAAAAATCATGTCCTCTTTTCTATTTTAATTTTGATTTTTCTTTCTGTTGCTTACAGCTAACAATATAGGTCGAGATTGTGACACTTATGTGATAGAAATAAGGAGTTTTTATGAACTCTGAAATTTTTTCAGTTTCGTCTCAGTGCCTCGATTGGACTGAGTTTTGCAGCTTTTTTTGCCGGATAGATACCAAAAAACACACCTACCGCACAGGAAAACAATGTTGCCGCCATAACCACTGTCGGACTGATCCCCGGTGTAATTGCCATTCCCATACTGCTGCTCATGATCGTACAGATTCCATAAGCAGCCAGTATACCAAGCAGAATTCCGATCAGACCTCCGATCACCGTCAGGATCGCAGCTTCCGCAAGAAACTGCATCATAATAGAAGCGGTTTTTGCTCCGAGAGATTTGCGGATACCGATTTCTCTGGTTCTCTCTGTGACAGATACAAGCATGATATTCATAACACCAATACCGCCGACAAGCAGAGAAATTCCTGCAACAAAGGAGATAAAAGCAGTCACCATACCAAGCATTTCATTCATCGACTTCATGACATCCTGAAAGCTCTGAACCTGAAAATATTCTTCCCCGGCACACTGGTGGCGTTTTTCCAGAATATGGACGATCTGATCTGCGATCATCTGAGAATCCAGCGTCTTATCTGCCTGAGCAGTAATCGAATAAAACTCATCCGCACCTGTCACAAGATCATCCATAGCTGAGTAGGGGATATTCACCGTAACCGGCATTCCATCATAGGTATAGCTGACAAAGGTGCCGTTTTCTTTCTGCGTGGTAACTCCCATAATGCGAAACGATTTCGATGAATCATAACAGGTGACATCAAGGCTCATTCCGACCACATCATCTGTACCAAACAGTCTTTTGGCATCGGAATCAGAGATCACACAGACATTTTTGCCTTCCTCTATCTCCTGTTCTCCAAAATAATTTCCATATTTCATTTCAGAGTTATTGACCATTTTGGCATCCGGTCCTTCACCGGTCAGACTGATCGTAAATGTTCCTTTCCCTGTTACAGTTTCACCGTCATAACTGTTGGAGACACTGATACCCTCTACCGCATCCAGCTGGCGTACCTCCTGTACATCGTCGGGAGTGATCCACTCTCCTTCTGTCATGGCATCATTGCTTATACTGATATAGATCTGTCCGCCGCCGATTCCGTCAATCTCACTGTTCATCTGATTCTTGGTTCCCTCACCGATGGAAACGATCGCGATAACAGAGGCAATACCGATAATGATACCAAGCATGGTAAGAAAAGAACGTCCCTTGTTGGCCCGGATATTCTGAACCGCCATTTTTATGTATTCATACAATCCGCTCATCAGGCACCTTCTTCTGTATCCGTATCTTCTGTATCCGTATTTTCTGTATCTGCTGAAAGTCCCTCTTCTGTTCCTGCCGCATTACTCTCCACTGCCTGCACAGTCATTCCTTCCTGCAGGGAGCCAATATCACGGATCACCTGCTCATCGGCCTCAATCCCCTCTGTTACTTCTACATAGTCATCAGAGCTTACACCTGTAGTAATATCTTTTCTGGTGATCACTCCGTCCTTGAGGACATAACAGAAAGAACCGTTTTTGCCAATATTTACCACTTCGGATGGCAGAACAACAACATTCTCGGCGTTCTGAGCCTGGATCGTTACTTTTGCATCCACTCCGAGAAAAATATTTTCGTCCGGATTTTTGATACGGACATCTGCTGCGATCAGAGAAGCACCCTTTTCATTCTGCGTTGCGGCATGACTGATCTTTATCACTTCGCCTTCGTATGTCTTTCCTGCAAGGGTGATCTGTGCACTCTGGCCTTCCTTCACCTTATCATAGTCATACTTGGAGATATTTACAGTCACATCCACTTTATCTGTATTCTGAAGAGTAAACAACTCTGTTCCCAGTGCTGTTGTCGCTCCTTCTACTACAGATACCTTAGTCACCACTCCGTTAAAATCTGCACAGATTCCCTTCTTTGCTGCCTCTACAAGTTCTTCTGCTGACATCTGATCCAATTCTGACAGATTGTTGGTGAGTTCCATTTTTTTCTTTTCTTCTTCTGTCACAGCTCCCGGATCTGTCTCTGCTGCTGCCTGCTCACTTGCCAGGCGGGACTGAAGTTCAGCCAGATCACTGCTTGCCTTTTCCAGGGCAGATTCCAGTGCGGAAGTATCTGCTGGCACTGCTACAGCTGTACTGTCCGAGGAATCAGACGAAAAATCTGCTCCTGCTGTCCCATCCGACACAACTGCTGAACTTTCTCCTGTGTAATCGGATAACACCGGTGCTGCCGGTTTCTGTGTCTTACAATCCTCATAGGCACTTTTTGCCTCCTGATAGCCAATCTGTGACTCACTTCGAAGCTGCTCCGAAACAGAAAGAGCTTCTGCGTTTTCATCGCTCTGATCTGCGGACCATGTCTGAAAAGCCATCTGATATTCACTTTCAGCCTGATTATATTCCAGAAGAGCCTGATTCATCTCATTGTTGAGTTCATTCAGCTTATTCTGATATTCCGGAAGTGTCCTGGTCTGATATGTACTGAGATCTGCATTGTACTCCTGCTGGAGTTTCTGCCTGGCCGCCTCCTGGGCAGCTTTTTCACGGGCAGCCTTATCTGCTGCTTCTGCAGCCGCCTGCACCTGAGCATTTGCTGTCACCTGCGATATCTGAGCCTTAAGACTTGCCACATAATCCTCCTGTGCCGCTACCTGCTGTTTAAGACTTGCCGCATTTCCCTGTGCATCCTTCTGCTTCTGAACTGCTTTGTCTGATTTATTGAGTGTGTTCTGCATATCCAGTTTTCCGGACTCTACATTCAGTTCCGCCTTTTTCTCTTCTCTCTCAAGGTCTTTCCTGTCAAAAGCCACCAGCTCTGTGCCGGCTTTGACTATATCGCCTTCCTTGAAATCAACTTTATCTACTCTGGCATTCACCGGCGAAAAATAAGTTTTGGATTCCTCGCTTACCACAGTTCCGCTTGCTTCCACAGTCTGCCGCACATCGCCGATCTCAGCCTTTACAACCTCAACCTGAGGAACCGTCTCTTCACCGGAGGACATTTTGCCAAAAGCAGAGACGCCTCCAACAGCCACAACAATCAGCACACCTGCACCGATCAGCAGTTTTTTTCTGGATTTTTTCTTCTTCACGCTTCTACCTCCTGATCAAAATCCTCATTTATCGTATCAGACTCTATTTTTCCATCCATGATCCGGACTACACGCCGTGCCTGTGCAGCAATTCCGTTATCATGCGTAATCAGGATCACAGTCCTTCCTGATCTGTGCATCTTCTTGAGAATTGCAAGAATCTCTCTGCTGGATGCAGAGTCCAGATTTCCGGTCGGCTCATCTGCAAGGATCACCGGCGGCTGTGCAGCGATCGCTCTGGCAATCGCCACCCTCTGCTGCTGTCCGCCGGACATTTCACTCGGTTTATGATCCATACGTTTCTCAAGTCCAACCAGCTTCAGGGAATCGACTGCAAGCTGATGTCTTGTTTTCTTATCAACACCTCTGTAGATCAGCGGAAGTTCTACATTCTCTATCGCATTCAGGTTTGGAATCAGATTAAATCCCTGAAAAATAAAACCTATCTCTCGATTCCTCACTTCAGAAAGCTCATTGTCCGTCATTTCGGACACATCCGTCCCATTCAGATAATATCTGCCGGATGTCGGAACATCCAGACAGCCAAGCATGTTCATAAATGTAGATTTACCTGAACCAGACTGACCGATGATTGCCACTAGCTCACCCTTTTTGATCTCCAGGCTCACATGATCCAGAGCTCGCACTTCGTTTTCTCCGGGATTATAAATTTTGCATAAGTCCTCTACTTTGATCAGAATATCATTATCCATAAAATCTCCTCTGTTGTGGCTCTCCTAGAGCCTGTTGTCGTGTACTGTTCCGTCTGTTTTCGATCCCCCGGTTTTCTGTTTAGTTACGCGTCAAGCAAAAATGCCTTGTATGCTTTCTTTGCTTCATAAATATCTGCTTTGCTTGTTACCTCCCACGGAGCATGCATGCTGAGCACAGATACACCGCTGTCAATTACATTCATTCCGTAAAGAGCTGCGATGTATGCGATGGTTCCGCCGCCGCCGACATCAACCTTGCCAAGTTCCGCTGTCTGGAATGCAACCTGATTGTCGTCAAAGATTTTGCGGACTTTTGCCACATATTCTGCATTTGCATCATTGGAACCGGATTTTCCTCTTGCTCCTGTGAATTTGTTCAGTACGATACCTCTTCCGAGATATGCAGAATTCTTTTTCTCGAAGCATTCGCCGTAAGCCGGATCGTATCCTGCACTTACATCAGAGGAAAGCATGCTGCAGTTACGAAGAGTTCTTCTGAGTACCAGGTCAGAGTAGCATCCCATACCCTCAAGAAGCTCTGCCACTGTATTCTCAAAGAATCTGGACTGCATTCCGGTCGCTCCGACACTTCCGATCTCTTCCTTATCTGTCAGCAGACAGCAGCTTGTGCGTTTCGGTGCTTCCATTTCCATCATTGCCACAAAGGAGGTATAAGCGCAGACACGGTCATCCTGTCCGTAAGCTGCTACCATACTTCTGTCAAGTCCGCAGTCACGTGCCTTTCCTGCCGGAACGATTTCCAGTTCTGCTGAAAGGAAATCTTCTTCCTCTACATCGTATTTCTCTTTGAGGATACGAAGAACATTGGATTTCACCGCTTCTTTCTGCTTCTCATCTGTACTCTCATTGAGCGGTCTGCTTCCGATCAGAATGTCAAGGTTTTCTCCCTCGATAACCTCAGCAGCTTTTTTCTGCAGCTGTTTGCCTGCAAGATGGATCAGAAGGTCTGTGATGTATACGATCGGATCATTTTCATCTTCACCGATAACCACATCAACTACGCTTCCGTCTTTTTTGGCAATCACACCATGGATTGCAAGTGGAATTGCTACCCACTGGTATTTCTTGACACCTCCGTAGTAGTGCGTATCAAGATATGCCAGATCTGTATCTTCATATAAAGGATTCTGCTTCACATCAAGACGTGGAGAGTCAATATGCGCACCAAGAATGTTCATACCTTTTTCCAGCGGCTCCTGACCTACATGGAACAGAGCCATGATCTTCTTCATACCAACTGCATATACTTTGTCACCTGGCTGGATCTTCTCTCCTGCTGCCAGCTTTGTCTCAAGATTTACATAACCATTGGCTTCTGCCTCTCTGACAAGCTCTGTGACACATTCACGTTCCGTCTTGCCTGCATCCAGGAATGCACGGTAATCCTTCGCGAGTTTCTCCATTGCTGTTTCATCTGCTTCCCCGTAGGAAAGCCATGCGTTCTTTCTTTCCATTATATATAACCACCTTTCGATTAATTGTTTACTGTATCTAAGGATACAGATATCTTCCCCATTATAGAACAAACTTCTGTATATTTCTACAATCCTCGCGATTCTTAATCAAAAAATAAGATATCACCGTAACGGTTCACAGCAACATATCATCTGTGAACCGTTACAAGTACCTCATTTATTCCTTATTTTTTACAGTTTTTTCTTGAAAAATTCCTGTGTGTCATTACAATAAGATTATTGTAACTGTTCAGTACCCTCACAGTTATAAATTATTATCTTATCCATGGAGGTCATCTATGCAGCAATCCACCGATCTGCAGAATCTTTTGCATTCTGTCCACAAAAAAAGCTACCCTGCCTACAAAGCTCTGAAAGGCAGCTATCAGTTCAATAATTATATTCTCTCCATTGATCATGTACAGGGAGATCCTTTTGCCTCTCCCTCTCACATCAGTATCCGGATCCCGCACAAAACAGCCGGTTTTCCAAAAGAATATTATAAAGATTCCGTCACCAGCATGACCCTTTCCGACTATCTCACCAGACAGTTTGAAAAACAGATCGTCCACTATACCTTCCGTGCAAAAGGCTCCGGCAAAAGTGGCCTGATCTCCATCAGTCACTGCGGACAGGAAGTTCTCAAACGTACCGCCTGTGAGATCACAGAAAAAGAAATCATCGCCCGTTTCTTTATCGGATTTCCAGCAAATGGAAGAACGATCAACGCCACTGAACTGGAAAAGATTCTCTTTGATTTTCTTCCGGTCTGTGTACAAAAGGCCTTTCTCTACAAAAATACAAACCATAAAGAATTGGAAGATGCTATTTTTCTTGCTGAAGATCAGACCTGTATCCGAAAGCAGCTCTCTTCAGGAAATCTTGTCGCCTTTGTCGCTGACGGCTCCATTCTTCCGAGAGAAAGCGGGATTTCTTCCCGTCCAATGAAAGATTCCGTCCCTTTTATTTCCCCGGAATCTCTGCGTGTCACCATGGCTCTTCCGCATAAGGGAGAAATCTCCGGCATGGGAATCCCGCGCGGCATTACCCTGATCGTGGGCGGCGGCTACCATGGCAAATCTACGCTTCTGAATGCTCTGGAACTCGGTGTATACAACCATATTTCCGGTGACGGCCGCGAATATGTCATCACAGACGATACCGCGCTGAAACTTCGCTCCGAAGACGGACGTTTTATTAAGGATGTAGATATTTCTCTGTTCATCAATGATCTTCCGAATAAGAAAGACACTCGTTGTTTTTCTACAGAAGACGCCAGTGGAAGCACCTCCCAGGCGGCTGGCATCGTAGAGGGAATGGAAGCCGGAAGCAGAGTTTTCCTGCTGGACGAAGATACGTCTGCCACAAATTTCATGGTGCGTGATACTTTCATGCAGGAAGTGATATCCAGAGAAAAAGAACCAATTACCCCATTTCTTGAACGTGCCGAAGATCTTTATAAAAAGGCCGGGATATCCACAATCCTCGTAGCCGGAAGTTCCGGAGCATTTTTCCACATTGCAGACACGATTATCCAGATGGATTCCTATCATCCTGTGGATATCTCCGAAAAAGTCAGGGCATTATGTGGAAAATATCCTCTGAATCCTGTCAAAGCATCAGCCTTTGCCTTTCCGACAAGTCATCGCATCATGAAAAAGCAGGCTCCTTCCATCCGCTCACACGGAAGAAACGCCGGCCGCCCGGAACAGCTCAAAATAAAAGTATATGGAAAAGATGGATTCCTGATTGGAAAACAGGATGTAGATCTCCGCTACGTGGAGCAGCTGATTGATCCGGAGCAGACAGCAGCACTTGGACTGCTTCTCAAATATGCCATCGAAAAGCTTGCCGATGACCGCCACACTGTCACAGACATCATTGAAATTCTTTCCGGACAGCTTGAGCAGAACGGACTCTCCTTCCTGTCCGGAGGCTCTTATATTTCCTGTGGCTATGCCATGCCAAGACTCCAGGAAATCTATTCCTGTTTTAATCGTTATCGGAGGTAATAAACAGAAAACTGCCGCCATCCCGGTGAATCTTACCAAATGGCGGCAGTTTAAAGTTCTGTTTTATTTTTAGGGAAAGGAAAGAGTTCCGGCAACTCTCCCGGCATTGAAGTGTTGCCGAAGGTCTTAAAAGGCTTTTCCTTTAAGACAATTACATCTTACAATATAAATGTGAGGAGTTTTTGTCTTTTTTCTAATAAAATTATAAAATTTATAAAATAATTATATCTTTCAGGCTTTTCTTTTGTCTAATTTTCTGGAAAGCATCATTCCAATTCCCTGAAGGATCTGTACTAGCACGACAAGGATCACGATCGTAACCAGCATGATGTCTGTCTGATAGCGGTAATATCCATAACGAATCGCGATATCACCAAGACCGCCTCCGCCAACGGTACCTGCCATGGCAGAGTATCCAAGGATGGTTCCTACTGCGATGGTCACTCCTACAAGAAGAGAAGTTCTTGCCTCTGCGAGAAGAACCTTCCAGATAATGGTTCCTGTTCCTGCTCCCATACTGACAGCAGCTTCGATCACACCTGGCTCTACCTCCTTAAGAGAAGACTCTACCATACGTGCAATAAACGGAGCGGCCGCGATCACAAGCGGAACAATTGTCGCACTGGAACCATAGCTCTGTCCTACGATCAGCTTGGTGAGTGGAATCACCAGGATCAGAAGAATCAGAAACGGTATACTTCGAAGAATATTCACAATAACATCCAGAATTTTATAGAGAGGGGCATTTGGACGAATTCCCTCTTTGTCTGTAACTGCCAGAAGAATTCCAAGCGGAAGACCCAGGACATATCCGAAGAATGTAGATACCAGAGTCATATACAATGTATCTCTTGTGCCTTCCAGCAGCATCATAATTGTCTGATCATCCCACATCTTCCTTCAACTCCTCTACTCCCATATTGATTTCTTTCAGGTACTGGATCATCTTATCTGCCACTTCCTCAAGTTCCGGAAGCTGCAGGATCATTTCGCCCTGTGCCTGTCCATTGATGTTCTTTGTATCTGCATACAGAATATTGACAGGCGTTCTGTATGTCAGAACCAGATTCGCAATTACCGGTTCAAAAGAGGATTTCTCCCGGAAGGTCACACGAACCAGGCGTTTGCCTTTCATTTCCTTAATCTGGGTTCTTCCACTGAATACCAGTTTTCTGGCTTCGTCTGTCTTTGGATTTCGGAACAGTTCTTCCACCGTTCCCGTTTCTACCAGAGAACCTCTCTCCAGAACTGCTACCTTGTCGCAGATTTCCTGCACAACGCTCATCTCATGTGTGATAACAACAACTGTGATTCCATAGTCTCTGTTGATCTCTTTGATCAGTTCCAGGATTGCCTTGGTTGTCTGAGGATCCAGTGCACTGGTCGCCTCATCACAGAGAAGGATCTGCGGATCACTTGCCAGTACTCTGGCGATCGCCACCCTCTGCTTCTGGCCTCCGGAAAGCTGGGACGGATAAGAAAGAGCCTTCTCCTCAAGTCCTACAATCCTAAGATATTCCAGAGCCTTTTTGCGGGATTCCGCTTTCCCGATCCCGGCAATCTCCATCGGAAAACAGACATTATCCAGTGCTGTTCTCTGCATAAGAAGATTAAAATGCTGGAAAATCATTCCTATCTTCTGACGCTCTTTACGGAGCTCTTTTTCTGAGAGCTCCGTAAGATTTTTGCCGTTAACTTTTACTGTTCCTGATGTTGGTCTTTCCAAAAGGTTCAGACATCGCACCAGTGTACTTTTGCCTGCACCGGAGAGACCGATGATTCCAAAGATCTCTCCTTTTTCGATAGAAAAACTGATGTTTTTGGCTGCCTCTACAGTTCCGCCCTTGGTTTCAAAGCGCTTGCAGAGGTTTTCAACCTGTATCATCGGTTCCATTTCATTTCTCCCCCTGTCCCTTAAAAATACCTGAATTCCTGTTATTCTGCGTCAGCCTCTGCTGCTTCTGTTGTCTCAGCATCTGTGTCAGCTGCTTCGTCTGCAGCCTTTTCTGTGTCATCTGTGGAATCCTCGAACGGAACAACTGCACCGTCGTATTTCTCGTTGATAAAGTCTTTGATCTCATCAGATTTCAGAGTGTCTACCAGGGCTTTGATTGCTTCGCTGTCTTCATTTCCTTCTTTGACTGCAATGACATTTACATAAGTTTTTGCTGCCTCGGAATCAGAAGTTTCGTGTGCGATGGAGTCATTGGATACGGAATATCCTGCCTGCAGTGCATAGTTACCGTTTAATACTACGAATGCAACTTCATCTTTGACACGGGAAACCTGTGCTGCTTCCAGCTCCTCGATCTTGATGTTCTTCGGGTTTTCTTCGATATCCTTGACAGTTGCCTCAAGTCCTGCTCCGTCTTTCAGAGTGATCACACCGTTGTCCTGGAGAAGCAGAAGTGCTCTTGCTTCGTTTGTAGTATCGTTCGGAACTGCGATCGTATCGCCATCTTCCAGATCATCAAGAGTTTCTTTTTTGCCAGGATAGATTCCAAATGGCTCATAGTGGATTCCGCCTGCATTTACGAGGTGTGTTCCCTGCTCTTCGTTGAAGTTGTCAAGATACGGAATATGCTGGAAATAGTTCGCATCAAAATCTCCGCTCTCTACTACAAGGTTTGGCTGTACATAATCATCAAATACCGTAACTTCCAGATCCCATCCTTCTTTCTCGAGGATTGGTTTTGCTTCTTCCAGAATCTCTGCATGCGGTGTTGCGGAAGCTGCTACTTTGATGGTTCCTTTCTCTGCATCAGCGCTTACAAGAACGCCGTTTGCTGTAAGTGCTCCGATTGCCAGTGCTGCTGCAAGTGATACTGTGATAATTTTCTTTGTTTTCATGATTTTTCCCTCTCTTATTCATTTATATTTTAGTCTTTTTATTCAGTTGTAAATGACTTCCTGCATGAATGTGATTTGGATAAAATCCATGAAACAGAAACCTGCTCTGTAATGTTTCTGTAAAAAAAATAACAGGAAGTCCTCTGGAGTCTCCCTGTTCATGCAATCTGCCACATTAAAAAATGCTTTATTTACATCTTGGTATCTGCTCTCTTATATAAAATCAGCAGATATCTCAGGAAGTCTCTGATACATAGAAGTACAGCAAAACATAGACATGTACATGTTCATGCACATCCCCTGATCCATCATACACATGACTTCCCTCTGAACTGCATTTCCTGTAACCATGATTCTTCCTCCTTCTTTTTAATATTCACTACATTCATAGTGTCAACGTCAAAATACATTCCGTCTCGGAAAATGTATTACCTATTTCTCCGATAGGTTGAATATATCATGTCTTCTTCACAATGTCAACACATTTTTAATTTTTCCCAAATGCATTTCTTCATTGCTTGACACTAATTTCTTATAATGATACCATACTCTTGATTAATTCGCAACTGTTCACGGTGAACAGGAACACCTATTCTTTCATTGACAGGAGAAAAATTATGAATAAAAAAGCAATCATTGCCATGAGCGGTGGTGTTGATTCCAGCGTTGCAGCCTATCTGATGGTTCAGCAGGGCTATGACTGCGCCGGTGCCACTCTGAAGCTTTATGATAATCCACAGTGCAGCTATCCGGGACACCGGGCATGCTGTACTCCTTCTGATACAGAAGATGCCAGAAGTGTTGCTGCACGTCTCGGCATGCTTTATTATGTATTTCCCATGCAGGAGAAATTCCATCAAAGTGTCATTGATAAGTTTGCAGACACCTATCTCCACGGCGGCACACCGAATCCATGTATCGACTGCAACCGTTTTCTCAAGTTCTCAGCACTTCTCGATAAGGCAAGAGAACTCGGATGTGAATACATTGCAAGCGGTCACTATGCCCGCAGAGAGCAGGATCCTAAGACCGGACGTTTCCTTCTCAGGAAGGGGCTGGATCCTACCAAGGATCAGAGCTATGTACTCTACGCCATGACGCAGGATCAGCTTGCCCACACGCTCTTTCCTCTTGGCACCTACACCAAGAAGGAAATCCGTGAGATTGCACAGGAGCAGGGCTTTATCAATGCCGATAAACCGGACAGCCAGGATATCTGCTTTGTGCCAGACGGGGATTATGCGACCTTTATTGAACAGTATACCGGAGAGGCTTCCGAACCTGGTGATTTCGTAGATAAGGAGGGAAAAGTCCTCGGCAGACACAAGGGGCAGATTCATTACACCATTGGTCAGCGCCGTGGGCTCGGAATTGCAGCACCGGAATCCCTCTATGTGTGCGGCAAGTCCCTGGATACCAATAAGGTTATCCTCGGAGGCAAGGACGACCTTATGAGTAATTACTGCTATATCAACGATATCAACCTGATCCCCTGGGATCATCTGGATAAACCCATTCAGTGCAAGGTCAAGACACGCTACCGTCAGCCGGAGCAGCCAGCTACCGTAGAACAACTCGGAGAAGACCTTATCCGAATCACCTTCCAGGAACCGCAGAGAGCTGTCACACCCGGACAGGCCGCTGTTCTCTATGACGGAGACATGGTACTTGGCGGAGGCACGATCCTCAGCGAGGAAGCAGCCCAGACACTCTGCAAAATAAATGAGAAATAACCTGTACATCTCTTTTTATATCTACCGGAAATTGGAGTTTCTGATTTCCGGTATTTTTTAGGACAGGTCTTTTATAATGTCTATTGAATAGCCCTGCACTTTATGATTTAATAAATGTAAAGATATTACAGAATAGAAATGATCTTTTTTATCTGTATTTTACATTTTTTATATCGAAGGGATATCAAAATGACAGCAAAAACTTCTCGAATCATCATAAAAACTTTTATCAAAACCGCACTCAAGGATTCGGATGAATCCCCTGAACGATGTGCACGAAATCTCGTAGATATGGCTCTGAATTTTGCAAATGGACGATTTCAGCAGTCTTTCTTTGAGATGTCGCGGGCAATTCTGAATAATGAAAACAGTCCTTACTACCCACTGATCGCGGATGCTCTTAAACATATGGATAAGGAAAAACTGCTCGAATTCGGACTGGATCTCGGATACAACAGCTGTACCTCCGGTGCCCATATAATACGTAAGTTGAAACGAACTGAGAATATCAATGTACCATGGCTTCTCTCCATGATCATTGACACCGCCCGCCCTGATTTTCTCTCTGATTATCAGTCTGTACTGACACAGGGAAAAGGACTTGGCATCTACACTTACTTTATTACAGTCCCAAAAGATCCTGCCAAAGTTCTTCCACTTATCCGAAGCAATCCTGACTGTGCAGTTATCTTACTGTGCGATACCTCCGATATAACAGAGGATTTCGCCGAAACTGCTGAGACGCTGAACAATCTCTTATTTGCAGTAACTTATGGAGATCAGGCGGAAACTGCCTGTCTGATACTCAGAGATCATCAGCTTCTATATTCTCTTTATAACGTTTATTCTGATGAAAGCAGCTCTGATATCCTGTGCGGTACTTATTTCCGTTTTGCAGAAGAAATGCACAGTCTGTTTGCCGCAGTTCTCGCTGAACCTGACTGTACTGAGGAAACCCGCAGATCTGTATACCAGACGGTAGAGAATTCTCGAATTTCCCAGCTTTACAGAACGGTTCCTCTGGATTTCTTCTACGATACAGAGAAGATTGGAAATATTATCTCCTCACCTGCAAGTGTTGTAGGATTTGATGCTGATGGAACCCTTTATGCTCCAGGAAGAGTTCCCCTAAAAACATCCTGTAATTTCTTCCAGCAGCCCCTCAAAGATATCTTCAGCCAGGTATCTGCTGAATAAAATGCACAAAATAAGCCTTATTCATTCGTGATATATTTCGAATGAATAAGGCTATTCTTATCCTTCCAGTCTCTCATGCGTCTTTACAACTACCTTAATACAGGATTGGAGCAATCTGACAAATTCTTTTGGAGGTACAGGATTCCTGTCTGAAATCCATCTGCCAAGCGAACATATAATAGCATCATTCCAGAAAGTTACATAAAACTCTGTATTCGTCTGTTCTCCCAGAATTTCCTTAATATCCTCTGCCATCACCGGTCCTACAATATCCCGGAAATGATTGGCAAACGAATTCTGATCCTCTACTTTCATTACTTTTCTGTAGAAATCTTTGTTTTTATAAAAATAATCACAGAGATGAAGTACACTGTCCCATCCGATGAGATCTACTCCAAGTTGTATATGACTTAAGTATTCCACATCAAAAATCCAGTTTACAAGGTCAAACTTATCCTTAAAATGATAGTAGAAACTCTTACGGTTCATGTTGCACTTTGCGCAGATATCAGAAACAGTAATTTTGGTAAATGGGGTAGATTCCATTAATTCCTTTAATGCAGATGCCAGTGTACGCTTCGTAATATTAGAGCCTGCCACGATAAATACCCTCCTTCTTACATTTCTGCCGCAAACAATGCTGCCCCAAGAGCTCCACAAAGCTGTGATTTATCGCTGATCACCAGCTTTGTTCCCAGTCTTTCTTCCAATGTTCTGACAAGGCCCTGATTCTGTGCAACGCCGCCGGTCATCATATATGCCTCTTCTCCTTCAACACGCTTTACGAGGGAGGCTGTTTTGGCAGCAACTGCTTTGTTCAATCCATGTACGATATCATCAGTTGCTTTATTCTGCGCAATCAGAGAAACCACCTCTGATTCAGCAAAAACTGTACACATGCTGGAAATCGTAATGTCCTCCTGATAGGAAAGTCCTACTTTGCTAAGTTCATCCAGGCTCATTTCCATAGTTTTTGCCATCATCTCCAGAAAACGTCCTGTGCCTGCCGCACACTTGTCATTCATGACAAAGTTTTTGACCGAACCGTCATCGTTCAGACGGATAACTTTGCTGTCCTGACCGCCGATATCAACGACCGTTCTGACAGAAGAATCCAGAAAATGAGCTCCTCTTGCATGGCAGGTGATCTCTGTGATACTTTTGTCGCCATCAGATATCGCAGTTCTTCCGTATCCCGTAGTTACAACTGCATCGATATCTTCTCTGTTCAGACCGGACTGTCTGAGTGCTTCTTCCAGTGCACGCTCCGCACCATTTGCAGCCCCTGCTCCTGTTGGCATGATCACACTGGAGACAATCTTTCTCTCTCTGTCCAGTATCACAACATCTGTGCTGGTAGAACCGCTGTCAATTCCTGCAAAATATCCCTTACCCATGGTGTTCTCCTTTCTCGTTTCTGTCTCTATATTCAGGCTCTCTGCGAAGGCCTCCAGACGTGTGCTCAACTGTCCGCTGCTCTGTACGGTATAATCCGATTCGATCTTGAGGAGCGGCACATCCGTATGACCCTTGATATCAGAATATTCAAAGCTGTAAAAATCACAGAACTTTACGGTATGATAAATGATTCCCTTTAAAGATGGATCCTGATAAAGCTGTTTACGGCCTGCATGATCCATCATGCGCATGCACGGGATCTGGTGAAGAAGTTCCTCCGCATACCATTCCATGAGCTGATCAAAGTCCAGATTTTTTTCCGGAAGTGCAGTTCCCACAGAACGATTGTTGACGCAGGTCTCATTTACTACAGGCAGCGGCATGGCATCCTGCGTCATCTGAAACAGTTCATTTCCCATTCTCGCTCCAAGAACTGCAATGTGCGGATCCTGTGCTCTCTTTTTCGGATGAAAAGCCTGGAGAAATTTTTCTTTACTGAACGTAGTTCCTTTGTATTCGCCGTAAGCTCTTACAAGTTCCTTTAACTGTGCCACAGTTCTTTCACGACTGCAGCTTGTATCACAGTGAAGCATATCTACCATATACAAAAAGTCCAGTTCACCGCTGTCTTCCAGAATGTCATAGACACTTCGGATCGTATCACAGCAGTTTACCAGGATCAGTTCTTTTACTTTTCCTGCCAGAACTGCCTCAAGGACTGCTTTACCAAAACCACAGATATTCGGATGCGCCACCTGCTCTGCCAGATCAAATCCCTCCGGCATATCATTCAGGATCTCACATTCTCCGCCTAATGCTTCAAGAAGTTCCACCGGTGTATATTTACAGACATAATATGTTTTATTCATGATCAAAATCCCCCAGCATCTCCAGAAATGCTCCCAGTCTCGTAGAAGTCTGTCCTTCTCCGCCATGACTTCTGTCACAGCCGTCTCCATCCAGGATCAACAGCGGAATGCCCGCTTCTTCAAAGCGTTTCTTGGCAATCCTGGAGCCCCCAAGAGTATGCTTGCAGCCCCAGTGGTTAAACCAGACAACACCATCAGCTCCTGCCTGTTTCGCATGACGGATTCCTGCATCGATTCTACGGGAAACAGGACCATTCAGTGCATGATATACAAGGCGCAGTGCCATTTCTTCATAAGGATCCTCAGAATGCTTCGTGATATCTACCACCTGTGCAAGCTCACATCCTACAATCTGTGCTTCCTCTTTCAAAAGCAGTGCATCTTTCACCGCCTGTGACCAGAACGGGATCGTATGCATCCAGTAGATATGTCTGCCTTTTTTTGCAGGGGCTTTGCTGACATCTTCAAGAAGTTTTTGTGTATAAAGTTCTTCTTCCTCTGTTCCAAGAAGAATGTTGTTTGTCATTCCACTGTAAAGCGGAGAAACAAGGTCTGAAGGTATGTATTTATCTGCTCTTGCACTCTGAAACTTGTCGTAATTCTGCAATGTCCTGCGACTTCTTGCAAGACGTTCCTTCAATTTTGATTCATCAATAGTTCTGCCGGTTACTTTCTCAAGGAAAGGAACCAGGGCTCGAAGCTGTGTTGCTACATAAGACACATTTGCCGGTGTCTGTGCGGATGGTATATCAATAGAAAAAACCGGGATGTCAAAAAACTCTGCCAGTCTGTGAAATGTAAGAAGGTTTGCGTCACACGCCAGGTTCGTATAAACGATACATTTCGGTTTCGGAAGAAGGCCCTTTTCTGCAGCTCCAATAAATGTCTTGTGATAACTGCAAAGTGTTTCTGAAATTCCAGAATCCTCTGCTCCCTGAAGAAAAGGTCTCTCTACCTGTGATGCCGCAAGATAACAGGAAAAGCTTTCTACATTGTATGGATACAGTCCTGCCTCCTGAAGCAGTTCGCACGGAGTAAATACACTTACCATAACCGAACTTTCTGGATGCTTCAGCGGCTGTGTCATAACGTTCATCATCATGCCGGCCAGATACTGATCCGATGGATTCAACTGCCCTTCTGGAAGAAAACGAAATTTCAGGTTCTGCGCTTCCCATCCTGTCTTTAAAAGCCACCTCGCTCTTTCCGGTGACGTTTCACACCATTTCTCTATGTAATTTCCAAATGTCTTCACTATCTCCATATTTTGGTCTGACCGCCTTTCTTCCAAACAGTATATAGCAAATTGCGGGTTCTGACAAGAATAAAAAAAGCCGATACTCCATAGATGATTTTTCAAGTTGCTGTGAACAGTAACTTTTTCACCTATTTTATAACGGCTTTCTTAACGACTGATTTTAATTGTTTATAGCTTTAATCATTCAGCAGCTCATTGATCCGAGTTTCTCTTTCAATCCCCAGAATTCTTGTATATTCCTTCATATCCATCATGTCTTTCGCTACATTTCGTGTTGTTCCAGTCAGATAAAATTCCTTATAGATTTCTTTTAATGTCTTTGCTGCACAAAGCGTAGACGTTAAACAGTTCATTGTCATTTTTACTCCTGCATCTTCCAGCTCACAGATCTGATAACAATGTTCCGGAGAATCTTCATAAATATTATAGAATACAGGTACTCCCACATTATTAACAACGGTTTTGATTTCATCAAGACTATGAAGACCTTCAACCCATACCATATCCGCTCCTGCTTCAGCATAAGCACAGCTTCTTTCAATCGCAGCATTCAGACCATAGACAGCTTTTGCATCTGTTCTTGCAATTATCATAAAATCAGGATCTTTTCTTGATTTGACGGCGATTCTAATTCGATCGGCATGTTCCTTAGCAGATACTAATTCCACACCTCCTAATGCACCACATCTTTTTTGTGTAATCTGATCTTCCAAAGATATTGCGGATACACCTGCTGTTTCAAACTCCTCTACAGTTCTGCGTATGTTATTTAATCCTCCATATCCTGAATCTCCATCACTCATCATAGGAATATCTACACAAGACGCAATCTGTCTCGCTCGTCCAGTCATTTCCGTCATAGTCGCCAAAGACAGATCCGGGCGTCCCAAAAGAGATGCCATAGCTCCATTTCCTGACATAGCTATCCCTTGAAATCCAACATCCTGTGCAATTCTTGCACTTAACGCATCATGTACTCCTGCTAGAACAATAATTCCATTTTTTTCCATAAGATGCTTTAACTTTTTCTTTTTATCCATATCCAGTCTCCTTTGTCACTTTCTAAAACTCATAAAAAACAGGAGCAGTGCTGGTACAAATATTGCAGCACCCGCCACAGAAGGAATCATAATACTGCCTGTTGCAACAATAATCGTTGGGAACAATGTCATAAAAAAGTTTGTAAATGGTGCTAACGTTCCGCAGTAGATTCCAAATTCTTCCAATGTTGTACTCTTCATATCCGGATCTAACATCTTTACTAATGTGAACGCCGATGCAGAACTGCCAGTATTCTGTCCATATGCAGCCATTGCTTTTTCAAACCAATCATCTTTACATACACGCCTGATAACAACCAGACAATAAAATACTGTTAATGCAAACATCACAACTGACAGTATAAGTATCGGAACAATATATGTTTTCACTGTACTGAGCTGAATAGATGCAATAGAACCTATAATCATAAATTCCAGGCATGCATTAGCAACCTGACTGTTTGCTCTCTTGTCAACATATCCAGACATTTTAAATTTCTTCAGCACCGGCCATAAAATCATGGCTCCAATCATTCCACACGCCAAATCCGGAAGTTTATTCAATACTTCTATTCCTGCCACTTGAACAAGCAGTATTCTTATAATGCCATATCCTATTGCAAAAGATAATAAAAGCCAGCTAAATTGGAGTGCAATCGTATTTACACTGATCTCTGTTGTAACTTCTTTTCCAAGATCTTTCTGTTTATCCGCCGGCATAACGCCACCAAGCATATATTCCGGAAGTTTTTCCGGAGTCTCCATATATTTTGCCCATTTACGTCGAATACCAATATTTACAAGAACAGCTCCTACTATAAAAGAAAGAAGCATGCCAATTGTTGAAGTAGTCATTCCCAGACTGAGCATCATACCTGCCAAATCCTCATTGACAACTTTAAATGCTTCTGACATACCTGGAATAATCTGATGTGCACCATAAAAAGAACACACTCCCAAAAAGCCCCAGCCTTTTGGAAGATCATAACCACTTCTTACCAGTTCACCTATCAATAATCCCAGTGTACACTGTGCACCCCAGATTCCAAATAAAAGAAAGGCATATGTAGCATAAGATTTTAATCTTCCCACTTTGATATCAACTCCAAAAACGGCTGAAGTCATCATCACTACACCCAAAGGCCCTGCTAACTGTGCAAACATATCGGGAATCGTTATTAAGCCCAATACCTGAGGTCCCAAAATCAGCCCTAATACCCCACCAATTACAGATGCCGGAATATATGCTTTCGCAAAAATCTTGATTTTGTTTCGAATAATCATTCCTACAATGAGAAGTACGCCAAGTTCTGTCAGTCCATAAAATACATCTGTAAATGTCATAAATTTACACCTCCTCCTGGTTATAAGAGTTAATTTTACTTATAAAATCTGCAATGTTATCAATATTTCTTATATTATTAATAAACATATAGAGTTCTTCTGGGTCTGTTTTCTCTGATAACCTTTCACAACAGCCTTTGAATTTCTCTTTCTGTTCTATTTTGGAAACAGGAATACATGGGTCTCCCTTAGGAATCTTTTTTTCGCATTTAAAAGTTGTTCCATCTTTTAAGATAACAGACATTTCACATTTCTGACTGTATTCTGTATCCTTATCTAAAATAATCTCAACTTTTTTCATCAGCTCACAAATTTCCGGGTCTGTGATATTCTCACCTTCCATATCACTGATCTGTATTCTGCCTTTTATTAAAATTAACGCTATACAATATGCCAGACTGAATTTTCCCTCTGTTGGCGTTTTTGGATAATGGTACCTGTCACATTCATATGAAAAAGACCCCAGATTGCATATAATCTTTTGAATATTATGACAGTCAAAATCATATGTCTGTTTAATGTATAAGATAGCATCAATTCCACTATGATTTCCTCGACATGTCGGATATGGTTTTATAGTAATTTCTGGAGAAATCAGTTCAAATCTGTCATTCAGAATCGCATCAACTTCCGAAAAATCTATATCTGAAGCAGCTATTTTTAATATACTGTTATCTCCATCCAGGGCTGTTGTTTTTGCCTCAAATCCTTTCTTTGCAAATTTGCAGGAAAAAATAGCCTTTTCTGCTGTTCTTCCAACCGTAAGATCTTTTGTCATAGTTCCGTAATTTACCTTTGTTCCCGATGCTTCCCCGCTGGCAATCCCAATTGCATTAATCAATTGCTCTCTGGACAGTTTATACAGAATACCTGCTGCTATAGTTGCACCAAAAATTCCAACCAGCGATGTCAGATTCCAACCCGGATCTATTTTTGTATTTGCCACCAAGCGGCCTAATACACTGTTGATCTGAATTCCTGTAATATAAGCATCCAGAATCTCAGTTCCACTACATTGCATTTCTTCTCCAACAGCTAAAACTGTCGGAACAAGAACTGTACTTGAATGTCCATTAAGCTCCATACTCATATCATCGTAATCACATATATGAGCCGCCATCGCATTTACCATTGCTGCATTTCCGCTATTTAGTTTTACATCTTTATATCCTATTACCGATGATGCATTACTTCCTGTTGTTTCCACACAATAATCTACTGCTAACCGAATTGCTTCCTTTCCAGCTCCTGCCATAATGCAGGCAACTGTGTCCTGAAAATGCTCCTGTGCTTTCAGATAAACCATTTCCGGAATCTCTTTTTTATTTAAGCTTATTACATAATCCACAATTTTTTCAGATAACGTCATAATCGCCCTCCCAAATCTTTATGCTTTTTTGATTATGCTGCACACAAGAACAATCATTGCTGGAACAAAAACAATAATCCCTCCGATCATTGGAACTGTGATATTTCCTGATGATACAATCACCGCTGGAAATACTGCCATTAAAATTGCCGTAACCGGTCCAAGTGTGCTCTGAAAGATGCCAAAATCCTCCAAAGCAGTACTTTCCATCTCAGGATCGACCATCTTTAATAATGTAAGTCCAGAAGCCGTACTTCCTGTATTCTGACCAAATAAAATAGCAGCTTTTTCAAACCAGTCTTCTCTGCAGGTCTTTCGAATAACAACAAGGCAATACACTGTTACAAATAATGTCAGCACAGCACATAAAACAGTAATAGCAACTAAATTATCAGCTACGATATCAAGCTGAATAGATGCCACTGCACCACAAATCATAAAATCCAGACAGCCATTTGCGATCTGTACGCTGGAACGTCGGTCTACATATCTTTCCAGTTTTATCTTTTTTAAGATTGGCCACAAAATAATTGCTCCGATCATTCCACAGGCTAAATCTGGCATATTAGATAATACCGAAATTCCAAAATATTTCAAAAGTACGATTTTAATAACTCCGTAACCAATTCCAAAGGCAAGAAGCAGCCAACAAAACTGCATACAAACAGAATTTATGGAAATTTCAGATGTTACTGTATTTCCAAGAGATTCTCTTTTTTCTTCCGGCATAATTCCACCAAGAGTATACGCAGGTACCTGTTCTGGTTTTTGCATATATTTTGTCCAGCCTTTTCTGACAGCAATATTTACAAGTATGGAACCCAGAATAAAAGAAACAACCATACCAATTGTTGAGATTGTCATTCCAAGTCCCATAACCGCCTGTGCAGTTTCTGCTCCTACACTTTCGTATGCTGTAGATACACTTGGCACGATCGCATGCGCACCAAAGAATGAAGCAACTCCCAGCATTCCCCACCCCTGAGGCAGATCAAACCATTTTCGCAGAAGTTCTCCGAGAGCTAATCCTATTACACACTGTGCTCCCCATGTTCCAAACATCATAAGTGTATATTTTGCAGAATTTTTAAGTTTTCCCAATTTAAGCTCTATTCCAAACACTGCTGATGTCATCATGATCACACCAAATGGCCCTGCAAGCTGCCCAAATAAATCTGGAATAGGAATAACATTTAAAAACTGAGGTCCAAGAATTAAGCCTATTACACCGCCAATTACGGATGCTGGCAAAAAAGTTTTTCGAATCGGTTTGAATATATCTCTAATAAGCACACCTGCTAATAATAAAATCGCTATTTCCGTAAATCCGTAAAATACATTAGTAAAGGTCATTTTTTACGCTCCTTTCATCTGCCCCCTTGCCGTCTTAACAGCAGCTTTTACAGCTTCTGCGTATAACAAAATATCACATCCTACCAGAATAAAATCAGCCCCTGCATCTATCCATTTTCCTGTATCCTCTGCTGCAAAAGCAGTCATTCCCACACATACTCCTGCTGCATTTGCCTTTTTTATAAGTCTGGTAATTGCTTCTGTTACTTCTGGATGATTTACGTCTCCTGCATGTCCCAGAGAAACCGACATGTCTACCGGCCCAAACAACACCGCATCCACGCCCTGTACATTCACGATTTCATCAAAATTTTCAATGCCTTCTTTGCCTTCTACCATCAGCATGATAGATACTTCTTTATTACTTCTTTCAAAATGTCCATCTGTTCCATTTACGTAATACTTGTTAGCACGAACTAACGGGCATGCTCCTCTTTTTCCTTCTGGGAAAAATTTCGAATATTTTACAGCCTGTCTTGCCATATCCGCAGTTGAAATTCCTGGAATTACCACACCTGCTGCACCATTGTCCAGTACTTTTCTGATTGCTGTTTCATCATTCACATCTGGCACTCTGACCATAGGGATCATCTCCGATGTTTCGACAGCTCTGATATATCTGATAGATTCTTCTTTTGCAATTGGTGAATGTTCCATGTCAATGATTGCAAAATCAAACCCTGCATATCCAAGGATTTCTAATGTATCTTCACATGGTAAATGTGCAAATGTTCCTATGAATTTTTTATTCTCTTCTTTATTTTTTCTTATCAGTTCTTTAAATGATTTCTTCATTTTGCTATCCCCCATTTATATTAAAAGGGAAAAGTTTTCGCTCTTCCCTTTTACACCCAATACTTAACCCTGATTTTATTTCTGAATTGCCTTAAATGCTGCAGCCTGCGCTGTCATTCCTCTTTCTGATGCCAGTCTTTCAATGGAAGATGCTCCAAAGAAACCATCAATCTCCGGTACATTTTTGATTACATATTCTGCATCTTCCGGATCTGCAATCGGACCTCCATGGCAGATTACCATGATATCCGGATTTACTTCGCGTCCTGCTGCAATAATCTCTCTGATCTTTGTGCAGCAATCATCCAGGGTAACTGCTGTCTCTGCTCCGATAGAACCTTTTGTTGTAAGTCCCATATGAGCTACAAGGATATCTGCGCCAGCTTCTGCCATTGCTTTTGCCTGTTCCGGATCAAATACATACGGGCATGTCAGCATATCAAGTTTATGTGCCTCCCGGATCATATCTACTTCAAGTCCATATCCCATTCCTGTCTCTTCCAGGTTTGCACGGAATTTTCCATCGATCAATCCTACTGTTGGGAAGTTCTGCACTCCATTGAATCCCTGATCTTTCAGCTGTTTCAGGAAAATATCCATTACACGGAAAGGATCTGTTCCGCATACACCTGCAAGTACCGGTGTTTTCTTTACAATTGGAAGAACTTCCTGTCCCATTTCCTGAACGATCTTATTTGCATCACCATAAGATAACAATCCTGATAGAGAACCACGGCCTGCCATTCTGAAACGGCCTGAATTATAGATGATAAGCATATCTACATCTGCTTTTTCACTGCATTTTGCTGTGATTCCTGTACCGGCTCCTACACCAACAAGGATTTTGCCCTGTGCTACCTGCTCTTTAAAGTCTCTCATAATCTCACTTCTTGTTTTTCTTAACATAATTACGTACCTCCTGATTTTGTTTATTATTTATTCATAAGATCTATTAGTTTTTGTGCTGCTGTTTCACCAAACTGCTGGTCGTTGATATTGCAGTCAAGTTCTTCAATCTGGACTTTTTCTTTATCAAGTCCGTCTTTTAATGTATCAAATAAAACTTTATCCTCTTCCGGTCCATAGAATTTCTGTCCTTCTGCATCCAGCATAGAAACGCCCTTCAATGGCAGTAATAAAACTGTTTTTCCTGAAGACAGGTTCCATTTTTCTACCAGTTTATCTGCAATTTCTTTACATTCTGTTGCTGTTGTCCTCATTAAGGTCACACCAGGATTATGTTTGTATAAATTTCGATTCCTGAATTCTGCCGGTACTGTATCCATTTGGCCAAAATTAACCATATCTAATGCCCCTACAGATACTACCTGTGGTATATGATTCTTTGCTGCAGCTTCACATCGTGCCGGTCCTGCTGCCAGGACTCCTCCAACAACCTCATCACACCATTCAGTTGTTGTCAGATCTAATACTCCTGCAAAATAACCTGCCTGAATCAGTGATTCCATTGTTTTTCCACCAGTACCTGTTGCATGAAATACGAGTACCTCATATCCTTTTTTCTCAAGGTAATCCTTTGCATAGTTTACACACGGTGTTGTTACACCAAACATTGTTGCAGCAATAAGAGGTTTGTATTCTTCTTCCAGATTTTCAAGCTTCAGCTGATCATTCTGAAGGATCATTCCGGCAATAGCAAGTATCGCATTCCTGTATACTGTTTTGGAAATTTTATTTAATCCCGCAACATCTACAATTGATGGCATCATAATGATATCGCTTGTACCCACATACTGTTCTACATTTCCGGAAGCCATAGTCGAAACCATTATTTTGGGTACACCTATGGGCAGTTCACGCATTCCAGGTGTTACTAAGGCAGTGCCTCCTGATCCTCCAAACGATATGATTCCATCAAATCTTTTTTCCTGATATAATCTTGGAATCAAAATTTTCATACCTTTGGATAATGCTTCTGTAGCCAACGCCCTGTCTCTTTTTTCTACAATGTCTCTGATATCATAGCCAGCAGCTAATGCAACTTCTTCATTTGAAACATCCGGTTTAAATTCTGGTTCAAAAACACCTGTATGAATCATCAAAGTAGACAGCCCTAATTCTTCTGCAATACTCTGAATATACTTGAATTCTTTTCCTTTTGTATCAAATGTTCCAGCAATAGCAAGTGTTTTCATTCTAATCTCCTTTCTGTAATTAATTTTCATGTTTTATCGTTGTCCAAACAAAAAACAGTAGAATCTTCTGTTACTTTACAATTAGATTCTACTGTTTTATTTACGAATTAACAATGTTGTTATTTTATATTTTGTTGTGTTTATTTTCTTAATATCAGAGGTTTATTTTTATTTTGTTGTGTTTATTTTGTCTTTTTGTATTTGAGTTGGTGTACAGCCTATATATTTCTTAAACATCTTGGAAAATTGTACATAATCTTCATACCCAACATAATATGCCGCTTCCTTGCATGTGATATTTTTTTCCAGCAGAATTTCTTTTGCTTTATTTATGCGATAACGCACCAGATATTCTGTAAAAGAAACCCCCATTTCTCTTTTGAAACAAATACTTAAATAAGAAACCGATACATGCACGATTGTCGCCAGGTCTTTTAGCTGAATTTCCTTGGAATAATTTTCATCAATATACTCTTTGATAAAATTCACGTATTGTTTCATATTCCATCTATCATTTGAAAATTTAATAAAGGGATCATTGGGATTAAATTTTTCTTTTGTTTTAAAGGCTCTTGTCATATTAGGGATCACATGCTCTACCGGAATTCTGTCAAATACAGATCCTCCTATATATCCCTGACAGGAACTGTTTTGGTACATATACTGCATATCTATAGGTGTATTTGCAGGGCCTGCGTACACCATTTTTATTACTTCCGGGCGTACTTCATTACAAATTTCGAATAGCTCTATTGACAATTTTCTTGCCTCTTCCAACGAAATATATTTAGATGCACCCATCACACCGCCCTTGGTCAGCCCCAGATGAACACAGATCACATCTGCACCTGCATCAAGCATAGCAAGTGTTTCCTTCTTGTCCGTAACAAAAGCAACTGTAAAAAGATCCATAAAATGAGCCAACCGGATAGCTTCTACTTCTGTTTCATATCCGTTTCCATCTTCTTCCAATGCTTCTCTGAATTTCCCATCAATTAACGCCACCGTTGGAAAATTTGTTATTCCTGCAAACCCCAGTTCTTTTATTTCTTTAAAGTAATCATACAGGTTTATAAAAGGATCCTGTGCAAACAGTCCAAATAATGTAGGTGTATTTTTTGCAATTGGCAGAATCTCTTCACTCGCAAATTCTTTTACAATATCATTACTGTTACGATAACAAAGATATCCTCCCAGAGATCCCTTACCTGCGACACGATATCGACCTGCGCTTAATGCCAAAAGGAGATCTGACCCTCCATGGATTACGCACTTTGCAATCATTCCAGAACCAACAACCGCCCCAATAACATGTCCATTAATATTAATCTGTGCATTTAATTGCTGTATAATTTCTTTTCTCTGCATGGCAATATCCCACTATATTCATTGAACCAGTTCAAGAAACTGATTCGGTTCCCATACCTGTATTTCTGATGATGAATAATCTTTAACGTTTCGAGTAATCAGTCCATTCATTTCATTTAATAAAGCTACGGAATACTGTACAGAATCCTCAAAGTCCTTCCATCCCAGTTCTAATGCTTTTTGTATTTCTTCTTCTGATACACCTGCTACAGACACAATTAAAAGCAATTTCTTCAAAAGTTCCCGTACTACCGCTTTATCTCGCATATTCTTATATGCAATATAATAAATGTCTGTAATTGCTGAAGCTGAAACAAATTCCTGAATGTCTTCCCTCACAGATAATTTTAAGACTTCTATTGCTGCTTCATAAAATGGAGATCGTTTGAGTAACACATCCAATATTACATTTGTATCAATCAAGACTCTCATACTTTTCCAACCTTTCAGCACGATAATCTTCTAATGATCTTCCTGTATCTGGAATAATTCCTACTAATGAATCCACTATATCTTCTATATTATTATTTTTCGGATGCTCCGAAGTTTTTTCTTCTGCAGGTAATACTATGACTTCCAGTCGTCTATTTCTCATAGTTTCCGGCAATGGAATTATGGACATCAGTTTTCTGGCATCAACAATCTTACGAACAACTTCCATTATATATTACCCCTTTCATTATTTTATATCTTATTTCTTCTTGGTTACTACTTACAGTATAACATTCCCGCAAAAAATATTCTATAAATTTCCGAAAGGATTTTTAGACACAAAAAAATCCTTGATTTCTCAAGGATTTTCAATGCCGCAGACCGGAATCGAACCGGTACGGGTATCACTACCCACGGGATTTTAAGTCCCGGGCGTCTGCCAGTTCCGCCACTGCGGCATATTCAAAAATGGGACCTATAGGGCTCGAACCTATGACCCTCTGCTTGTAAGGCAGATGCTCTCCCAGCTGAGCTAAGATCCCTTAAAAAACGACCCAGATGAGACTCGAACTCACGACCTCCGCCGTGACAGGGCGGCGCTCTAACCAACTGAGCCACTGGGCCAAAAAACAATAATGGACCTTCGGGGACTCGAACCCAGGACCGACCGGTTATGAGCCGGTTGCTCTAACCAACTGAGCTAAAGGTCCAAAAAGCCGATGATCGGACTCGAACCGATAACCTGCTGATTACAAATCAGCTGCTCTGCCAATTGAGCCACATCGGCATATAACTATCAGATGTATTATACACCAAATGTTGTAATCAAGCCATCCCAAAATCACATTTATTATTTTTTAATGACTCCAAGGGGATTTGAACCCCTGTTACCGCCGTGAAAGGGCGGTGTCTTAAC
>NZ_JAJBNQ010000034.1:0-33738 GCF_020538025.1 Blautia sp. MSK17_66 | reverse complement strand
TCTTTTGACAAGGAATGTGAACTGACAAATGCTCATTTTCACAAAAATAAGAAACGTGAAGATATCAAAAGTCACCACTACATTATCAGCTACGATCCGGCCGATGTTACAGAAAATGGACTTACCGGTGAGAGAGCACAGACAATCAGTTTGGAACTTGCAAAGCAGATGTTTCCCGGATATCAGGCACTGGTAGTTACTCACACTTATGGCCACAATGAATCCGGAAATATCCATACTCACATCGTTATCAACAGTGTGCGAAAGACTGCAGTGGAAAGGCACTCTGTTGCATTTTGATATGGAACAGTGGGATGAAAAGATCACAGACTGCATCAATTATCTGATTCTTTTAAAAGCTCTGATAAAGGAGGAAGATCTTATGAAACTCTTTGCATCAACACTCGGTGTTCCGGTTGAACTCTTTACCGTACCGATACTCTCAGAACCCAGAGAGTATGAGGCAGCGGAGTATTGGAGGTATGAGTTAGGGGCGGAGTTGGATTGATTTTCCCCACTAGCTAAAAAACGTCTGCATAAAACAGATTTGTTTTATGCAGACATTTTCTCTAACTTCGATTTAGAAAATTTATACAGCAAGGCTTTTGGCTATTTCTATCATCTTATTAATATTATCACGAAATTCTATTTCATTTGTTTCAGGACCCCAACTAATTCTAATCGAATTTTCAATGTCTTCTGTCGGTATACCCATGGCTTCAAGCACATAACTTGGTGAATAGCTTTTTGATGTACATGCTGAGCCATTTGATACACTACAATATTGTTTGCTCGAAAGCATCAGTGCTTCTGAGATTACTCCTTTGAAGCAGATATTTACTGATGAATCTATGCAATACTGTTGTGCACCGTTATAATGATAATTCACATTAGATTTCTTCAAAAGTTCTTCTAAAATAACTTTGAGTGATTTACATTTTTGCGAATTTTCTCTGTATTCTTTTTCTGCTATTTCACATGCTTTTCCACATCCAGCTACTAAAGCTACTGGTATTGTACCTGGGCGTATTCCACCCTCTTGTTGCCCTCCATATATAATATTTTTTACAGGAGGTAATTTATATTTCTTTTTTTTCAGAATTAGAACGCCTACACCCTGTGGTCCTTTTAACTTATGTGCACTAAATGAAAGCATATTATACTTGAGATTTCTAATTTCATCTACTAATTTTCCACAACTTTGTGTTGCATCAACATGAAACAATATGTTGCGTTTTTCTAATTCTGTCCCGAGCCTATCTACTGGCTGAATAATCCCAGTTTCATTGTTTACATGCATAACAGAGACTAAAAGCGTATCATCCCTGACTTTATCTAGTATTTCTTGAACATTAATTTGTCCGGATAAATCTGGATTTACAATATCTACATCAAACCCCTTCTTTTTCATCATATTCACAGTTTCAAGTATAGATTTATGTTCAATAGCAGATGTAATAATATGCTTCTTATTTGTTTTTAATGCATATTCTTCTAATCCTTGTATTGTTATATTATTGCTTTCTGTAGAACCACTTGTAAAAAAGACTTCCGAAGAATTAATTTCAAGTAATGACGCCACTTGTTTACGAGCATTTTCAACAATTATTCTTGCCTGCTCACCATGATTATGGGTTCTGCTGTCTGCATTACCGTATGAATTCAAATATACATCTACCATAACAGCAAGAACTCGTTCGTCGATAGGCGATGAAGAATTATTATCAAGATATATTCCCATCATTTCTCCTTTATTGCCAGATTCATTAAATCGTCTAAATTTTTTATATAATTTGTTCCAGATAGATGTGCAATCCCTCTTTCTAAATGTAATTTAAAATACTTAGCAAGGGTTTCATCGTCTATAGGAAGGTTCATTTTGATACACCAAGCCTTCATAAGAGCATCATATAAATCGCTATACTCTCCGGCAAAGGTAAACCATGACATTTCAACATTGCTATCTGTGTTAACAGGAATATCTGTTGGCATAGAATATTCCCCCAATGAATAGCAAAAAGCCCACCTACAAAGAACATTCCAATTTTTAATCCCAGTTTTACCTTTTAATCTTCCCAACCTATCTTTTGACTGGCTGGATAATTTAATTTGCTTTACTATCATGTTATTTACCTTCAAATAAATATCCTTTTTTTATCGTTGTTTTCATTAGTTCGTCATCATAAACTAATGTAAATTCATCCCCTATATGCGGTTTCATTAATTTATAATATTTTTGATCAATTTCTGAGTCTGTTGATAAAATAATTGTTTGATCACTAGCATTCGGAAAATATGTTGATATTAGTTTCCTTTGCCTCTTCAATAATATTACAATCATTTCCATTTAACCCGAAAACATCTAGTAAGAAACCTGCAAGTCGGTCTGCGCTTTTATTGTTTACTTTTGTTTGGTATGGATAAAGTCCTAAGTTTTTTGCTACAAAATCATCCCCTTCAAAAAATAGAGAGTGTATCATTTCTTTAAATATCTCAATATCTTCATCTGCAATATCCATTTCAGCAATAATAGCATCGCATAATGATTTATATTCTACTGGCTCAGTTTCTAAATTTAATGATTTTCTAAAGAAATCACTTACAACTTCTTCTAAATCTGTAATAATTGGAGCTTGAGTCTTTCCACTAGCCTTATATGGAAATAATCTAAAATTGATATCTTGTGTATGTGTAAGACGCAAGGAATCAATTGCTTTATCATCTTTTACATTAAATGTTTTGCAAAATGTTGCATAATCAAATTGATATTCCATCATCTCACCACCTTAAATTTATATACTCCAAATTTTGTCTTCTCAATAATTGCTTTTCTGTTATCATCAGTCACCAAAAAAACTTCTTTGTCTGCTGAACCAGTTCTTAATATCTTGTAAATAAAACTTATAAAATCAGCATGATTATTTCTATCTTCAGCAGTTTGAATATATCCAGCGGCAAGTTTATATATTAATTCATATAAAGAATAATCGATATCTAAGGGTATGATTTCTCCAGTTTTTTCACTTTCATATTTCACCGTAATAAAAGGCAAGAAACGTTGAAGTTCCTCGTTTTTCTTTACGCTTGGTGAAACATCCAAATATGGTTCAAATTCAATATGCTCATATAATGCAATTCCCTCATGACAATCGTCAAAACAAACATTATCTTGATCTTCATTACCACACCATTGAATAACAGCCTCTTCAACAAGATCATATAACTCTCCATATTTTTTTGTAGTTCCCGTATTAAAATAATACAACATCTTTAAAAAAGAGACATATGCATTATCCTGCACTATATCACTTTTAATTGTCTTCAATCGTTCTAATATATTGAATAACTGTGCTTTCAAAACTTTATCACTGTTAATTTTTTCGATGGCAGATTGCTGACACAAAACTTTAGAATAAGCTTCCTTATCAAGTACAGACACCACTTCGTTCGATACATCCGACGAAACATAATACGAAATAGCATCTTCATCTGCTTGTTCAGAACGTACCAATAATGGATCATATTTTTGCAGCTGATTTAATAGCACAGATTTATCAATATATTCATACATTAATGAAGGTGTGATATCGCTAATATACTCTTTTAAAAATGATACTTCATTAGTCGAAGATTGAGCCATTTTCTTATAATTGAAATTTTGAGCAACAATAATATCATAAATATAATTTAAAATTTCACGAGTAGTAAGGATTTCCTTGTCCTTTATTGTCACCTCAACGAGAGCGTTAGCAACATAATTTCTGTTTTTCTCATTACCAAGAAATTCAAAATTATGTTTAACTGGACATTTTTGAGAAAGAGGACATTCTTTACAATCATTGCTATAAACATTGTAGAACGGATTCTCAAAATCCATGCAAAACACCTTTTCTAATATACGCTCCAAATATTCTGGTTTAACTCCATGGACTGTAAGATTATACATGTGATAGTCAGAAAAACTCACATGCTGAAATGCACTATTCTCTTCGTAACCTTTTTCATTTAATTGATTAGTTAAAAGATTACTATTAATGACGTATTTACGCAATTGTTTAAACGAATCTCCATATGAAGATTCAATAAAATTACTTAAAACCCCAAGATTAATAGCCAATATAAAATTCTCTCCTGGCTTTTCTAAATTTTCATCAGAAAATCCTTGCAATGCTTCGTTCAAAGTTTCAATAGCCGTTTTAGAGGGTGCACTACTTTCAGTTGCATCATTGTATACAACATAATTATCTAAAAGTCTTAAATCGTTTTTTAAATATGATAAGAGATGTGACTTTCCATCACCAGCACTTCCACAAAGCATTACAAGACTTTTCCTACCAGAATCTTCTATCTTGTGCAATATTTCAATCAAATCTTTTTCAGCACTTCTTGAAACATGCATATATTTTTTAAAGTCATCAAATGTGCCTATTCCATCAATAGAATCACTTGAGGACTTCCTTAATCTATTTAATTCATCTACAAGTTTACAGTTTCCCATTACACACCCCTCTGATTAGAAGACTCAATTGTAACTACATCATTTATATTACAATTTAACGCTTCACATATTTTCAATATTATTGCCAATGAAACTGGCTCATTCCTTTTCATTTTTGACATCGTGCTAGTACTGATCTTTGCTTCACGACATAACGTACCTTTTTTCATTTTTTTATCAATAAGTGTCTTCCAAAGATTGTTATAACATAATTCCATATTCTTACCTCGAATAAGCATCTACATAATTAATCAATTGTTTTTATTATATCTTTCACTAACTGATACATCAAGGATTCCTCTTTGAAAAATTCTGTTTTTGAGTTATTTTTACGTCATATAGATAGTTAATCGCATGAAAAAAGCATCAAACATATGTCTCTATTGTGTCAAAAGGCTATTCTCTCATTTAATTGCAATATCTTTTTCTTTCCCTTCATTAGCTCTCCCTTTATATTTAACTATAAAAAGACCCAGAAGAGTGTTTTACTCCTCTGAGCCTATACATCATACGACTTTCTTATGACACTTAAAAAACTATCGGTCTAGACCGTACTTTTTCTTTGCAGAATGGATTCTATGGATTCCTCTTACTGTTAATCAGATCCATCTTTTTCTTTGCTTCCAACCGCCTTTTCTTGTCATACGGAGGAATCAATTTAAATGTCAATCGCCTCTTCTTAATCATATACCTTTCACTGCCATCCTCAGAAGATCCTTTCAACCAGCAATCATCCGGATACTTGTCAGCAAAAGTCCGTAACCGTTTCTGCAGGCTTTGATTGAAGGTATACACATCATAGAATCCGTCATCTTCATTGGTTAGGATAATCGTTTCTTTTTCACACTTTAACCTTCGCATATTCTACCCCCGCTTTCTTTCCATTTCCTGATCTAGGTACTTTGGTATTGGCTTACCTGACCGGCGAGCAATAGCAATCTGTTTCTGATGCAGTCGTTTGATCACGGATCTTCGTTTCTTTGGTTTATTATCCTGTTGATTTCGGGGAGTCTGTTTGTTGCTGCGAGCATCAAAGGTCTTTTCCGGATTTTTCTTCTGATTATTCACCAGACCGTCCACCATATCATAATTGGCTTCGGTACCGGATTCTCGGCTCCGTTCATAAGTGCCGTTCTGGTAGAACTTCTGGTAATGTTCCAGACGCATTTTGCCATTGTGTTTTAGCTGTTCGACTGGATTTAGCGGTACCTGCTGTTGGATGTAATCATGGATCTTTTGTTTTGTCTTTTCGTCAAATTTCTCGCATTCTTCGACAACCATTTTTCCATAGGCATCCAGGATAACACCCTGCGCCAGATCTCGGTATACCTGATGCTCCATCAGATAAAACTGTTTTCCATTGATGATGATGGTGTCTGTCGCAATCCAGTTTCCTTTTTCCCATCAATCTGATAATTCTCAGTTTCCATAGTGAGCAGTGCTCCGGATGTGTTGATACGAATGAATCCGGCCAGATACTGTGGATAGTTTTCATCTACATAGTAGCAGCTGATTTCTCCATTCTTATTCAATACGAGCACGTCACTGACTTCGCATTGCTTTTTCATCCGTTTCCAGATGTCAGCGACTTTTTCATTTTCTTGCATTTCATGAATCGAGATTAATCGATAATTTTCGACAATAATCGACACGTTCTGCTGGATTGCCTCCTGATATGGCAGATGCCACAGTATTTTTCCTTCTGTCTGCTGATCTACTCGGTAGACTGCAAATTGATTAAACATAGGCATCGTCCTCCAGGTTATTCAGATAATAATTCAGATCCAGAGAATAGTAGTATTTGTCTTCTATCTACTGTAATTTTCCAACTGTAGAATTGATGATCTCAATCATTTCTTCATTCTCAGGATCACTTTCTTCCTGTTCCAGAACTTCCAAAGCTTCTTTCAGTGTTTGGATTGTTTCTTCCTTTGTGTGCTGCTGGAAGATAGCAGTAATAGTCAGTTCGTTTTCTTCCAGGTTTACATTTCTCATAGGCTCATTTCCCCCCTTTTCTTTTTCGGTATTGGTTTCATCTGTATATTCAGCTCCTTCTCGTTTTTTTCTTCGCTTATATTTTTTTCGTTATCCACTTTCTTATTGGATTTCAGAGGATTTTCCACATTTGGATGTCTTTCTTCCAAGTACTTTTCCACACGACTGATTGCATTTTGCACATAAGAATTTTCTCTAAATCCAGGAATCGAATTCAAAAATTCTTTCTGTATTTTTCCTTCAATCATCAGACTCTGCATTCCTTCATAATCACTTCCGTCTTTCAGATCAAAGCCAACACATTTCAGTCCATGCATACGTTCTGATGGGATTTTCTCATAAGCTTCCAAGGCTTCTGGTAATGTCAGGTCATAATGTACTTCACCCATTACAAGAAATTCAGCACATTCAGCCGCATAAAAGCTGATACATGTAAGATCATTTTCATAATCCACATTTTCTATTTCCAGGACAATATCGAGTATTTTTTCTCTTTGTGCTGCAAAGTCTGGAAGTTCTGCAAATCCAAATCGATCCACGTAATATGCCTGCATCTCCCCACCATGGTTTGTAATGATGACATCACTAACAGACATAGAATGTGCTTTATAATCTGCCGGTGGATTATCGTTGAATACGGCATACAAATCATCCAGCTTTTCATTTTCATGTAATCTGCCAGAATAGACACATTTATAATTTGCTGCATCGATTGTAATGCCATCTTCTTTGACCATTGCCATATTCATAAATAAATGTTGTTTTCCCGATGTGCCTTCATCCACATGGTAAATCGCATAGCGGTCACCATTACCTCTGAACATTTCTTCCTCTAGGGTATAATCAAACTTAAATGGATACAAAGCCCGATCAACTCTTTCCGAAATATCCGTTCCTTCTGCAATCGTATCTTCCAGCCAATCTTTGATATTTCCCCATGATTCAAACTGCAAATACCCAGCAATTTCATGTGGCCCATCCGGTGCCAGTATAATATGTCTCGGTTTACTTTCCTGATAATCATAACGGTATCCGGCTGCTGCTCCACCCTGCAATATAAGGAAAACTGTAATCCGATGTATCCAAACCAAAGGAAGAACACACACAGTAAGCAACGGATTCTGCTTCAACCTCTTTTGTCAGACGGTCTTTTTCTACACCCAAGCTTTCCATGATTTCCTTGTCATGCAGTTTAGCATGGGCTGTTTCATGAATAGCAGTCTTTAAGGTCTGACTTTCACTGAGCCCTTTTTTGATCACGATTTCCTTGTCTGTATTTTGATAATATCCATTGGCATTGCCATCGATCTCATCGAATCGTATCGGTACTGGGGATATTTTCTGAATGGCCTGCATGAAAGAATCAAAGTCCTGTACAGCTGCAGTCAATAATTCCGGTGCCAGTGTCTGTATCGGTTCTCCGGATGTCTGAGCAATATCAAAGACGGTAACTGCTTTAAAATGTGGAACAGTAACTTCCACCTGTTCAGTCTTAGGTTTTCCATCAGTTCCCATGATCGGTCGCTGATTTTCATCCAGAACCTCTTTTTCCTTCATTTTCTTATATGGTGTCGGTGCAATAATCGTAATTCCTTTTTCACCTTTCATGACCTGTCTACCCATGGACTGCCAGTTTTTGTAGCTGGTAACAAGTGGGGCATCCGGTCGTTGCATGGCGATCAGCATTGTATTATTAAAGGAATAATTGTGAAACTTTGCCATGGTTTTAAGAAATTCCTGATAGCGGTTACTTGTAAAAAGTTCTTCCACACCGGATTCCAGTGACTGCATAATGCTGTCGATATCTTTTCCCTGGACCAGCAGTGGAATTGTTGCTGTCTGCACTGTTGGAATATCTCTTACGTCACCCTTTTCTTTTGTATCTGTTACTTCTTCATAACGGACAAATTTCTTACGTCCTCCTTTGACAAGCTTTTCCAAATCCGGAACCTTGCTTCGGTTATTTCCCATAACGCTTCCCCCTTCTCTTCTTTAATTCTGATGCAGCATCAGGATTGTCTTCTAAAAAATCATCCAGAATATTCAGATCCACAATAGCTGTCTTTCGAATCGGATAATTGGCTTCTGCCTTTTTCGCCAGTCTGACAAAGGGCCAGTAGGACATCCTATAAATCTTTGCTCCTTGTGTGTAATTTACAAATCTGCGTTTCTTTCCTTCCAGATATTTTTCCAAGTCAGGTGTTTTTCGTTTTTTCATGGCTTCCTCCTTGTTTCCAGAAATTTATTTGGCAGGTGCGTGAAAGGATGCGTTTTCTGCATATCATCAAAATGAATAATTGCTATGCCTGACAACAAAAAAAGGACACCTTCCATTGGTATTTCTACCAAAAGAGAAGTGTCCCTTTATACACCTTATTTTTGAAAAATGCTCCTCAAAAATAATCAATATTTTACTTGTAAACAAATAAGTCAAACAGTTAAGAATCCATAGAGCTCCTTATTCTGTTTCCTTATAATCCATGCATCATTATTTCAATCTATACAGCTCCAGGCCGTTTCATGTAGCTCCATGTCAATCCATGGAACCACTTTTCCTGATTGGACGTCTATGACTACCAAACCGAACTCTTTTTTCTGGATTAGTACAGCTTAGCACCTGCCGGAATATGGTTATCAACCATCAGAAGATGCAGTTCTTCATCCTCTGAATCCTTCAGGTTATTCACTGCTGAAAGCAGCATACCGCAAGACTCGATTCCCATCATCTTTCTTGGCGGAAGGTTGGTGATTGCGATCAGTGTCTTACCAACTAATTCTTCCGGCTCATAGTAAGAGTGGATTCCGCTTAAGATCGTGCGGTCTGTACCTGTTCCGTCATCCAGTGTGAACTGAAGGAGCTTCTTGCTCTTCGGAACTGCTACACACTCTTTAACCTTTACGGCACGGAAATCAGATTTGCTGAATGTATCGAAATCAACCTCTTCTTCAAATAAAGGCTCAACCTTTACGTTGGAGAAGTCAATCTTCGCGTTGTCTTTGAAGAATCCGTTGTTGTCGTTTGCAGTTGCTTCTTCTACTGCTTCGGATTTTCCTGCTTTTTTGTCAGAGTCAAGACTCTTCATCGTCGGGAACAGCAGTACGTCTCTGATTGCCTGGCTGTCTGTAAGAAGCATAACCAGACGGTCAATTCCGTATCCGATACCACCTGTAGGCGGCATACCGATCTCCAGTGCGTTCAGGAAGTCCTCATCCGTATGGTTTGCTTCCTCGTCACCGGCGTCAGCAAGAGCATCCTGTGCTTTAAAACGCTCTCTCTGGTCGATCGGGTCATTCAGCTCGGAATATGCGTTACACATTTCCCATGTATTACAGAAAAGTTCGAAACGCTCTACCTTGCTCGGATCAGAAGGTTTCTTCTTGGTCAGCGGAGAAATCTCAATTGGGTGATCCATGATAAATGTAGGCTGGATCAGTTCTTTCTCACAGTACTCCTCAAAGAAGAGATTAATGATATCACCCTTCTTATGATGTGCCTCATATTCAATATGATGCTCGTCAGCAAGTTTCTTGGCTGCCTCATCATCTGCTACTTCATCAAAGTCAATTCCTGCATATTTCTTGATTGCTTCGTTCATTGTCAGACGTGCAAACGGCTTACCAAGATCGATTTCTACACCATTATAGGAAATCTTAGTGGAACCGCAGACTTTTTCTGCCAGATAACGGAACATGGACTCAGTAAGTTCCATCATTCCCTCATAATCGGTGTATGCCTGATAAAGCTCCATCAGAGTGAATTCCGGATTGTGACGTGTATCAACACCTTCATTACGGAATACACGGCCGATCTCATAAACTCTCTCAAGTCCACCGACGATCAGTCTCTTCAGATAAAGCTCCAGAGAGATACGAAGCTTAACGTCTTCGTTCAGGGCATTGTAATGTGTTTCAAACGGTCTTGCAGCTGCTCCACCTGCATTGGAAACAAGCATTGGAGTTTCGACTTCCATAAAGTCACGTCCTGCAAGGAAGTTACGGATCTCCTTGAGGATCTGGGAACGTTTGATAAATACGTTCTTGCTGTCCTGATTCATGATAAGGTCTACATATCTCTGACGATAACGTGTATCTGTATCTGTCAGTCCGTGAAATTTCTCCGGAAGGATCTGCAAACTCTTGGTCAGCATAGTCATTTTTTCAGCGTGGATAGAAATCTCGCCTGTTCTTGTTCTGAAAGCAAAACCTTCCAGGCCGAAGATATCACCGATATCGGATTTCTTGAAATCTGCATAAGATTCTTCTCCGATAGCATCTCTTGCCACATAGACCTGGATATTTCCCTGCAGGTCCTGAATATTACAGAAAGAAGCTTTTCCCATGACACGCTTAAACATCATACGGCCGGCGATCGCAACGTGGATCGGGCTCGCATCCATGATTTCTCTTCTCTCTTCATAGTCCTTTTTGAGGACTTCTCTTGCCTGTGCTTCATCAAGACCTTCTACATCTGGAGTCTTGCGGTCTTTTAAGATCTCTGCCTCATGTGCTTCATAGAGATTCTTCACCTCAAGTGAATGATGTGTCTGGTCAAATTTTGTGATCTGAAACGGGTCCTTTCCGTTTGCCTGTAAATCTGCAAGCTTCTCACGACGAACCTTCAGCAGCTGGTTTGTATCCTGCTTCTTCTGCTCTGCCACTTCTTTGGCCTCCTTCTGTTCTTAGACTGATTTATTAGATGTTTCTCTGGATTTCCAGAACTTTGTATTTCATAATTCCCATCGGCATCTCTACTTCAACAACATCGCCTGTATGAGCACCGATCAGAGCTTTTCCTACAGGGGATTCGTTGGAGATTTTGCCCTCCAGGCTGTTAGCCTCTGTAGAACCAACGAGCTTTAATTCCATTTCTTCTTCGAATTCATAATCGTATACTTTAACCTTGCATCCAACGCTGATCTTGTCAAGATCTACTTCGTCTTCTACAACAACTTCTGCATTCTTAAGGATCTTCTCGATCTCTTCGATTCTTGCTTCGATATCTCTCTGCTCATCCTTTGCAGCATCATACTCAGCATTCTCAGAAAGGTCTCCCTGCTCTCTTGCTTCTTTGATTTTCTCTGCTACTTCTTTTCTCTTTACAACCTTTAAATCGTGCAGTTCATCTTCCAGTTTCTTAAGACCTGCATATGTTAATAAATTCTTTTTTTCTTCCATAATCCTACACCCTTTCAAAATAAACGGATATTCATTGGATATACACTCCCAGAACAATCATACCTCAAAAAGGGCAGACTTATTCTAGGATATTCACAATTCCAGTATTATACCGAAATCTATATACCTTGTCAAGCGTAAAACACCCCATTTTACAACGATTTCCGCCGTTTTTTCTCGTTATTGACAGCTTATTCCAAAGCTCTGTTTTTCCCTTTCTTACCTGTTTGCAAGATCAAAATCCAACAGCTTCTCCAACTCCTCATAACTGCTTACCAGATTGGAATCTCTTCTCAATCCGGCACTGTGCTTCATTCCGGACGTATACCATGCAATATGCTTACGCATTTCTCGAATTCCTGTAAATTCACCCTTCAGTTCAATCTGCATTCTCGCATGGCGAAGAATCATCTCTCGTGTTTCTTCCCAGGATGGTTTCGAAAGTACTTCCCCTGTAGTAAAATAATGATTCAATTCACGGAAGATCCAGGGATTTCCTCGAACTGCCCGGCCGATCATAATACCGTCGCATCCGGTTGCTTTTACCAGTGCCTCTGCTTTCTTTGCTGAATCCACATCGCCGTTTCCAATCACAGGAATGGAAACTGCCTCTTTGATCCTGCGGATTGTATCCCAGTCTGCCTCTCCGGAATAATACTGCTGTCTTGTTCTTCCATGAACCGCAACTGCTGCAGCACCGGAATCTTCGATGATCTTTGCGATCTCCACCGGATCCACCGGATAGCCTTCAAATCCAATACGGATTTTTGCCGTCACCGGCTTCTTTATTGCATGAGAGACCTTCGTCACAATCTCCCGGATCAGTTCGGGATTCTTAAGAAGTGCAGAGCCTTCCCCATTGTTGACCACCTTCGGCACCGGACATCCCATATTGATATCCAGAATATCAAAAGGCTGCTCCTCTATGCTCTTGGCAACCTCTGCCATCAGATCCGGTTCACTTCCAAAAATCTGCATGGAAACCGGATGCTCCGCCGGATCGATCTGCATAAGAGAAATTGTATTTTTGTTATGAAAAGAAATTGCCTTGGCACTGACCATCTCTGTACACAGAAGTCCTGCTCCCTGTTCTTTACATAACAAACGGAATGGCAGGTCTGTCACGCCTGCCATTGGTGCCAGAATAAATGGATTTTCCATCTCAACCTGGCCGATTTTCCACCGCATATTCATAATTTACTCCTCGTTATCCACATGTTCCACAGAATCTTCCATATCTTCTCCAAGGAAAAATACACGGTAGTACATTTCCAGGGATTCCAGAAGTTCTCTTTTTTCTGCCTGGATCTGTTTGATTTTCAGAACGCTTCCAATCTCATCATATCTGAAATCAGAATCCGTTGCTTCTGTCTTAAACTGCAGATTTCCGGTCTCATCAAATTCCAGTGTCAGGATTCCTCCCACATCTTCCGTATACAGTACGCACATAACCTGCAGTTCCTGTTTGATCGTCTCCGGAAGAGAAGCAAAATCCTGGTTAAAATAATATTTCTGCTCATAGGCACTTGCGCCGCAGAGTACAACATTTTCCTGATACATAAAAACTCCTTCATCTAGTTTTAATCACACGTAACTGTACAGACCTCTCACAGATACCTCACCGGAACATACCTTTCGAATCTCACCATCTGCAACCTTCACCAGAAGCTCTCCCTCACGGTCAATTCCGATTGCAATCCCCTCATATGGATTTATCTTATCCAGTATCCGCACCGGCTGATTTCTGTTTGCAAGCATTACATTATAATCATCGATCAAAGGTGACAGATCACAGGTTTCTGTAAACTTCTCATAGTTTCTCTCAAACTTTTCCATGATCAGACTGATCAGACGGTTTCTGTCATATTTTTTTCCTGTTTCCAGATAAAGCGAAGTTGCTTTGTCCTTAAGTTCATCCGGAAATTCTTCCAGATTTACATTGATTCCATCACCGATGACTACCTCTCGGATTCTTCCTTTTTCGAGACCCATTTCTGTTAAAATCCCACAGATTTTTTTGCGGGAGACTACAACATCATTCGGCCATTTGATGGAAACCTCTATATCCAGTTCTCTTACTGCCTGTGCCACACTCAGTCCCATAACAAGTGTCAGCATGGATGCATACTGTGGCTCAAAATCAGGACGCAGAAGAACAGACATCATAATGGAACTTCCCTCCGGAGCCGTCCAGCGGCGTCCAAGACGTCCCTTGCCTGCAGACTGAAATTCGGTGACTGCCAGGGTGCCATGTTCTGCTCCTTCTTTTGAAAGACGCTTGCACCATTCATTTGTGGAGTCCGTTTCTTTTGCAAAATGGACGGTTTTGCCCGCCCATTTTGTGTGTATTTCCTTTAAAATTGTTTCTTTTGAATATACAGTATCTATCATTTGTTCTCCGGTTCTCCAAGAGTAGCTACCATAACTGCTTTGATCGTATGCATACGGTTTTCAGCTTCGTCGAACACATGAGACTGCTCAGACTCAAAAACTTCATCTGTAACTTCCATATCTGTCAGATTGAATCTTTCGCCCATTTCCTTGCCGATCTTTGTCTTAAGATCATGGAATGCAGGCAGGCAATGAAGGAAGATTGCTTTTTCTCCGGCATTTTTCATAACTGCCTTCGTTACTTTATATGGTGTCAGTTCTCTGATACGTTCTTCCCAGACTTCATCCGGCTCACCCATGGATACCCATACGTCTGTATAAATAACATCTGCATCTTTGGTTCCTGCCTCAACATCCTCTGTAAGAGTAATACTTCCGCCGGAAGCCTCTGCATATGTTCTGCACAGATCTACAAGTTCCTGATTCGGGAAGTATTTCTTTGTTGTGCAGGCAACAAAGTGCATTCCCAGTTTGGAGCATGCGATCATCAGGGAATTACCCATATTGTAGCGGGCATCTCCCATGTATACCAGACGACGTCCCTTAAGATCTCCAAAATGCTCACGGATGGTCAGCATATCGGCCAGCATCTGTGTCGGATGATATTCATTTGTCAGACCATTCCATACCGGAACTCCTGCATATTTTGCAAGGTCTTCTACGATTTCCTGTCCAAATCCTCTGTATTCGATTCCCTCATACATTCTTCCGAGAACTCTTGCTGTGTCTGCAATGCTCTCCTTCTTACCGATCTGAGAACCAGTCGGATCCAGATAGGTACTGCCCATTCCAAGATCGTGAGCAGCTACTTCAAATGCACAGCGTGTTCTTGTACTTGTCTTTTCGAAGATCAGGGCAATATTTTTGCCTTTGTAATACTCATGAAGCTCTCCGGCTTTTTTCTTTGCTTTTAATTCAGCAGCCAGATCGATGAGATATGTGATCTCTTCCGGTGTAAAATCTTTGAGTGTCAGAAAATTACGTCCTTTTAAATTCATAATAATTTCTCCTCTTCTTGTTATCATTCTTCTTTAGATTTTGGTTCCTCTGTAATGATCTCTTTAAGGGAAGATGCAAGTCCTGCCATACCCTGAATTTCAGACGGAATAATGATCTTGGTTGCTTTACCATCTGCTGCCTTCATAAAGGCCTCCAGACTCTTCAGAGTAAGGACTGCCTGATCTGCACCTGCTTCACGGATCATACGGATTCCCTCGGCATTTGCTTTCTGAACCTTAAGAACTGCTTCTGCCTGACCTTCTGCTTCCTTGATCATCTTCTCTTTTTCTGCTTCTGCACGAAGGATCGCAGCCTGTTTCTCTGCCTCTGCATCCAGAATTGCAGATTCCTTATGTCCCTCAGCAACAAGGATCGTGGATTTCTTCTCTCCTTCTGCACGAAGGATTGCTTCTCGTCTCTCACGTTCCGCTTTCATCTGCTTCTCCATAGCTTCCTGGATTGCTGCCGGTGGAATGATATTCTTAAGTTCTACACGATTTACCTTAATTCCCCATGGATCTGTTGCCACATCCAGCGAAGCTCGCATTTTGGTATTGATGGTCTCACGAGAAGTCAGTGTCTCATCAAGTTCCATATCACCGATGATATTTCGCAGCGTTGTTGCAGAAAGGTTCTCGATCGCCATGATCGGATTCTCCACACCATAAGCAAATAATTTCGGATCTGTGATCTGGAAAAACACTACGGTATCAATCTGCATAGTTACATTATCCTTGGTGATAACCGGCTGTGGTGGAAAATCCACTACCTGTTCTTTCAGATTGACTCTTCTTGCAACACGGTCAATAAACGGTGTCTTAAAGTGAATTCCTGTATTCCAGGTTTCCTTATAAGCGCCCAGTCGTTCTACTACTATCGCATATGCCTGCGGCACAATACGGATACAGGATGCCAGTACCCAAAGGACGATTGCGATAATAACAACCAAAAAAACAAATCCACCCATACTACAATTCCTCCTTACATTTTTTTACAATCAGTTTTACACCTTGAACTGCTTCAATTTCTACTACTGATTTCTCCGGAATTGTCTCCTCATCGGATTCCGTCCTTGCCATCCACTCGATATCGTTGATCCGGACCTGCCCCATCTGAGACAGATTGTCAATCTTCTGGATGACAACAGCCCTTTTTCCGATCAGACTATTCACATTTGTTCTGGTAACTCCCCGTTTCATATACCTGACAGCAAGCGGCCTAGTAAAAATCAATAGTATCAGTGATACAATCAGAAACAATATCCACTGTACTATGATGTCTGCACCTGCCGCTGAAGCAATCGCCGCAAGCAATGCTCCACCTGCAAACCAGACCGTCACAAGACCTACCGTCACTGCCTCTATGATCAGAAAAATTGCCAGAATCACAAGCCACAGTAAAGGATCCATCATATCCTCCTTCCGGCTATAAAAGCAATACAGCCTCTACATTTAATTTCTACGCTGCCTTGAAGCTTCATACATCAGGATTCCGGCAGCCATTGCTGCATTGAGAGATTCCACCTGCCCGCACATTGGGATCCGGATCAGACAGTCTGCTGCCTCTGCTGCCTGTTCGGTAAGACCCTTACCTTCATTTCCGATAAGAAATGCAGTTCCACCTCTATAGTCTTCCCTGTCGTAAGAATTTTTCCCCTGTAAATGTGCGGCAAAAAACCGGATTCCCCTGTCCTGAAGCTGCTGCTTTAATGATACCACATCTTCCACATATAAAAAAGGAATTCTGTACACAGAACCCATAGTTGCACGGATCACCTTAGGATTCGTGATATCCACACAGGTCTTTGTAAGAAAAACACCGCTGACTCCTGCACCTTCACCGGTTCTTATGATCGTTCCGGCATTGCCGGGATCCTGAAGATCCTCCAGAACCATGATCAGCGGATTTTTTTCTTTGAGAAGATCCTCCATCTGATAAGACGGCTGTCTGAGAACTGTAAGAATTCCCTGCGGAGTCTGTGTATCACACATCTGTCTGAAAACACTGTTCTCTACCGCTTCCCACGAAAATCTATGGACTTTCTGCATGACTTCTTCATCTTCAAGCATAGACTCTGCCACATAAATCCTGTCGATCAGATTCTCCGGGGCTTCCAGAAACATCTTTCTGCCTTCCGCCACAAAAAGTTTCTGTTCCCTCCTGGCCTTCGCCTTCTGATTTAATTTTATGATGTTTTTAACCTGTGTATTCTGTGCACTGGTAATCATAAGCTCTCCTTTAATCTGAAACGGAGACCGCCTGACGGTGGCCTCCGCTTAAAAATACGCATTTATTATTTATTGTAATTGTGAGAAAGAGAATTACATACCTCCCACATATATGGAGATACGTCTTTCTGCATAGCCAGAGCTTCATTGATATCGAAGTCCATGAACTCACCATGACGATATCCTACAACTCGACAGGATTTTCCTTCTTTCAGAAGATCTACTGCAAGAGCTCCCATCATGGACGCATATACACGGTCTTTACATGTCGGATTACCGCCACGCTGCATGTGACCAAGAATTGTTGCACGAGTCTCGATACCTGTAGCAGCCTCGATACGTCTTGCCATTGCCTCAGAATGTCCAATACCCTCTGCATTAACAATGATATGATGTTTCTTTCCTGCTTTACGGCTTGCAATAATATTGTTGATCAGCTTCTGCTCATCATAGTCATATTTCTCAGGAATCAGAACATCCTCTGCACCGTTTGCAATACCACACCACATAGCAAGATATCCTGCGTTACGTCCCATAACCTCAATAATACTGCATCTCTCATGAGAGGTAGAAGTATCACGAACCTTGTCAATTGCTTCCATAGCTGTATTTACTGCTGTATCAAATCCAATTGTATACTCTGTGCAGGCAATATCCAGGTCGATAGTACCAGGAACACCAATTGTATTAATACCAAGATTAGCCAGTTTCTGCGCACCTGCAAAAGAACCGTCTCCACCGATTACTACCAGTCCGTCGATTCCATGTTTTCTGCAGATTTCAGCACCTCTCTCCTGACCTTCCACTGTACGGAACTCAGCACATCTTGCTGTGTAAAGAATTGTACCGCCTCGTTCGATCGTATCAGATACGTCTCTGGCAGTCATATCAACAATTTCTTCGTTCAGAAGACCATTGTATCCCTTATAAATACCTTTGACATTAAGTCCACTGCTGAGACCTCTTCTTACAACTGCACGAATCGCAGCGTTCATTCCCGGAGCATCACCTCCGCTTGTGAGCACACCGATGGTTTTTATCTGTTTCTCTGCCATGATTCTTTCCTCCATCTCCAGATTTCCATATAATAGGAAATCTTAGTTATCTGTTCTACACATATTCGTTGTATAGTGTAAAGCATTTTTAGAAGTTTTTCAATACTCTTTCCACAAGTTTAACGTTGGATTCCCCATATTTTTTCTTTAGTTCATCCAGCGATTCTTCATTGATTTGCATACGGAATCCTGCCGGAAGCCGCTTCATTGCTTTGACATCTTTGAGATATATGACAACTGCCGAAGTTCCTGGCACATCCTTAAGAAAACTCTGAAGTTCCGCTTCTGCCGCACTGTACTCTGCTTTATCCCTGAACTGTATCCATACCTCTTTCGGGATATCCTCAAAAGAGTGAACTTTCTCGAGGATCATCTTACTCGGCCGGTCGTCTTCTGCATTGACACGTCCCTGAATAAATACTCTGGCATCATCCGTGATCAGGGTCTGCCATTTCTCGTAATCACGCGGAAAAACAACCACTTCTACCGTTCCCACAAGATCTTCCACTGTCAGAAATGCCATAACTTTATTATTTCTCGTATATTTGATGGTTCTCTCCGTGATCATTCCACCTATGATGACTTTCTGACCATCATATACCTTCGGGCGTCCACTTTCTTCATCCGGCTGAAAATCTGTTGTTTTTGCAGAGATCATCTTATCCATAATACTGCGGTAGCCTTCCAGAGGATGTCCACTCAGATAGATTCCAAGAACTTCTTTTTCAAAAGCCAGAAGCATTTCTTTATCATATTCGCCGACATTCGGCATACGAATCTCAAATTCCTTTTTGTCCTCTTCACTGACCAGATCAAAAAGACTCATCTGTCCTGCAAAAGAATTCTTCTTTTCCTGTGCGATACTGTCCACGATCTGTCCGTAAACGTTCATCTTCTGACGGCGGTTCCCTTCCAGACAATCAAGTGCACCGGCCTTGATAAAGTTCTCGATCGCACGCTTATTTACCGTTCCTGTAAGCCTCTCAATAAAATCCTTCAGCGAACGATAAGTTCCATTTTTCTCTCTCTCTTCAACCAGTGCATTGATAACCGGCCGTCCCACACTCTTGATCGCAGAAAGTCCATAACGGATCGCACCATGGTCGACAGAAAATCCATAAATCCCACAGTTTACATCCGGCGGCAAAATACTGATTCCCATCTGACGGCAGACCTGAATATACTCAGCCACCTTGTTCGGCATTTCTATAACAGAGGTCATAAGTGCTGCCATAAATTCCACCGGATAATAATATTTCAGAAATGCAGTCTGATAAGAAACCACCGCATATGCTGCTGCATGTGATTTATTAAACGCATACTTTGCAAAATCGGTCATATCATCATAGATTTTATTTGCAGTCTGCTCATCAATTCCGTTGGCAATGCAGCCCGGTACTCCCTCCTGCTCATTTCCATAAACAAAATTCTGACGCTCTTTTTCCATCACGGAAGCTTTTTTCTTGGACATTGCACGACGAACCAGGTCGCTTCGTCCCAGAGTATAACCTGCAAGGCTTCGGACAATCTGCATAACCTGCTCCTGATATACAATACAACCATACGTCGGTTTCAGGATCGGCTCCAGCTGCGGACAGTCATACTGGATCGTATCCGGATGGTTCTTACCACGGATATACTGCGGGATAAAATCCATCGGTCCCGGACGATACAGAGAAATTCCCGCAATAACGTCCTCAAGGCTCTGTGGCTTCAGTTCTTTCATGAAGTTCTTCATACCGGCACTTTCCAGCTGGAACACACCATCCGAACGACCGGTTCCCAGTGAATCAAGAACCTTTTTGTCGTTATAATCAATCTTCTGCATATCCAGGTGCACGCCTGTATCCTGCTCTATCAGATGTACCGCATTCTGAATGACTGTCAGTGTACGAAGTCCCAGAAAGTCCATCTTGAGAAGTCCCAGTTCTTCCAGAGTTGTCATTGTAAACTGCGTAACAATAGAACCATCCTGTGCCCTTGAAAGCGGTACATATTCAGAAACATCCTTCTGACTGATCACAACACCGGCAGCATGCATGGAAGTATGCCGGGGCAGTCCCTCCAGTCTTCTGGCTGTATCGATCAGATCATGGATTTCCGGCTGCTCTTCATAGCTTTTCTTTAATTCCGGATTCATCTTGAGAGCTTTATCGATCGTGATATTCAACTCCTGTGGAATCATCTTGGCGATCGTATCTACCTGTGCATAAGGAAGATCCATCACCCGCCCCACATCACGGATAACACCACGAGCTGCCAGCGTACCAAAAGTAACAATCTGAACCACACAGTCATCACCGTATTTCCGTCTGACATAATCAATAACTTCCTGTCTTCTTTCAAAACAGAAATCCACATCAATATCAGGCATGGAAACTCGTTCCGGATTCAGGAAACGTTCAAACAGAAGATCATACCGAATAGGATCCAGCTGTGTAATTCCAAGCGTGTAGGCAACCAGGCTTCCCGCTGCGGATCCACGTCCCGGACCTACCATAATATCATGATCCCGTGCATACCGGATAAAATCCCATACAATCAGAAAGTAGTCCACATATCCCATATTTTTGATCGTGGAAAGCTCATAATTCAGACGTTCTTTCAATTCTTCTGTAACCGGCTGATAACGTTCTTCTAACCCTTTAAAACACAGCTCATTCAGATATTCCCAGGAGGTGTATCCCTGCGGAACATCAAATTTAGGCAGTTTTGTGACACCAAATTCAATCTCTACATGACATCGCTGAGCAATCTTATGTGTATTCTCCAGTGCCTCTGTCGCATAAGGAAAAAGCCGCTCCATCTCTTCCGGAGATTTTACATAATACTGACCTCCGTCGTAACGCATTCTGTTTTCATCAGACAGTTTCTTTCCCGTCTGAAGACACAGCAATACATCATGCGGCTGTGCATCCTCTGCCAGCGTATAATGGACATCATTTGTTGCGACCAGCTCAATGCCTGTCTCACGATGCATTTTGAGAAGCTGCTGGTTCACATTCTGCTGCTCCGGTATCCCATGATCCTGCAGTTCCAGGAAAAAGTTTCCCTTTCCAAAAATATCCTGATATCGCAGTGCGGCAGCTTTTGCATCCTCATACATTCCCCTGGTGAGATAACGTGCCACTTCGCCTGCAAGGCATGCACTTAATGCGATCAGACCTTCATGGTATTTCTCAAGAAGCTGCAGATCCACTCGCGGCTTATAATAGAAGCCTTCCACAAAACTCTTCGAAACAATCTTCATCAGATTCGCATAACCTTGATTATTTTCTGCAAGAAGAACCAGATGATAATAACGGTCATCCCCGCTTCCTATCTCACGGTCAAAGCGAGACCCCGGTGCCACATAGACTTCACATCCAAGAACAGGATTGATTCCGGCTGCTCTTGCTGCACGATAAAAATCGATCACTCCATACATTACTCCATGATCCGTGATCGCGGCACTGTCCATGCCCAGTTCTTTCACTCTGTTCACATATTCCTGGATCTTATTTGATCCATCCAGAAGACTGTATTCCGTATGAACATGAAGATGTGTAAAATTCATACCCTTTATCCTTTACTATATCATTTTACAATGTAGATACGACGGTCTTTGATTTCAATCTTGCCTTCCTTAAGAAGATGGCCCACTGCACGTTTAAATGCATTTTTACTCAGTCCAAACTCTCTTTTGATAACTTCCGGTGAAGCTTTATCATCAAACGGCAGCACTCCGGCAAACTCTTCAATGATGCTGAATACACTTTCTGCATCTTCATTGATCTGAATATAAGCTTCCTCTCTGTCACTGACATCCATTTTGCCATCTTCTTTGACCTTGGTCACACGAAGATCCAGAACTGTTCCAGGACGATATTTTCCCTTTGCCTCTCTCGCCGGGATCAGCGCAGAATATTTATTATCTACTGCAACAAAAACACCGAAATTATCGCTGAGCTGATAAACTCTGCCCTTCACACGATCACCTTCTTTATAAGGTGTCTCCTTTGAAAGGTACGGATACACCTTCATTGTTGCGCAGAGTCTGCTGCTCTTATCTACATAAACAGCAACCAGACATTCCTGTCCTTCAAAAATTCTTGTTGTCTGCTCATGATATGGCAGAAGCAGATCTTTTTCCAGGCCCCAGTCAAGAAATGCACCGATTTTCGTTACCTGTTTTACTCTGAGAAGCCCCGTTTCGCCAACTGTAAGACGTGGCTCATTTGTTGTAGCGATCATTCGATCCTGTGAATCCTTATAAATAAAAACCTCCAGTTTATCACCAACTTTGGTCCCCGCCGGAACCTGCTTTGCCGGAAGCAGTACCTGATGCTTTGTATCCGCGTTCATATCCTCTGCCAGATACACACCAAAATCTACTGTTTTCACTACCTGAAGTGTCTGTTTTTTTCCTAATTCAATCATAAAATCCTCCGATATTTTTTACTTTTCAAATTCGACAACTGCATATGGCTCACCCTTCTGATCATTCAGAAGAATGGTTGTTCTTATATCCTCTTCGGCTTTTGCCGGACAGATCACATCATAAAGTCTCGCCTGCTGTTTATATTCTGCACGCATTTGATGGATTTTAAAATCCGCCGGCAGATAATCCATTGCCATCTGAATATACTGACAATTATTTACATGATGGTTGGTATCCAGATGATGTTTCTGTACTGCAAAAGCTTCCTGCTGCTCATATTCGCCCGGAAGAATAATCTTACGGGGTGCATAATCCATATCCAGTTTTTCTTCCATTTCATAGCCTGCTGTATCGCGCTCTGTCAGTTTAACCGGAAGTCCATTTTCCGCATTGATATAAGTCCAGTAGGTATTCGCATAGGCAATACGTTCTCCATCCTCTGTTTCCATACAGAAATTACGCATTCCAAGAAAACTCCTGAAAGCATATGCCCATGTAGAAGTTCTTATATTCTCTCCAAGACATGGGTATCTCTCTACGATCACCTGCCATGCTGATAATACCCAGAACCTTTTCCATTCCTTAAGAACTTCTATTCCCAGACCTGACTCTTCTGACTGAAAAGTACTGCAGTCCTGAAAATAATTCAGGATTCCAGGCAAAGTCAGTAAGCCATTTTCTCCAATTTCACTATAGCGGACTCTTCCGCTGAAACTATATGCCATATATACCCCGCTTTCACTTCTTCTGCTGTTTTGGACAGCTTATCCGATTTTCTGTCATCATCTATTTCTCAGTAAACTTTACCATTTCCCGATTTCATTTGCAACTGTCAGAACAACACATTTTTTTCTGTTATTTTCTTCCTGAAGTGCTATAATCATGATAAAAATTTTATCATGGAGGTATCTTTTATGTCAGCTCATACTGAAATCACGATCCGTACAGCCAGAGAATCGGACGCTCCTGCACTTCTTAATATCTATGCTCCCTACATAGTCAATACCGCCATCACCTTCGAATATACCGTCCCGTCAACAGAAGAGTTTGCCGGAAGGATTCGACGCACTCTCCAAAAATATCCTTACCTTGTCGCTGAACAGCAGAATAAAATTCTCGGTTATGCCTATGCCGGTCCATTCCATGAACGTGCTGCTTACGACTGGGCTGTTGAGACGTCCATCTATGTAGACCAGACTCAGAGACATACGGGGATCGGCCGCCTTCTGCATGACGCTCTGGAGCACACTCTGCAGGCTCAGGGAATTCTCAACATGAATGCCTGCATCGCCTGTACTTCAAAAGAAGATCCACATCTGGACAACAACAGTATTGAATTTCATACACATATGGGATATCGTCTGGTCGGAGAATTTTACCAGTGCGGATATAAATTTCATACCTGGTATAATATGGTCTGGATGGAAAAACAGATAGGTGAACATCGAAAGGATCAGCCCGCACCTCTCACCTTCAAAGAACTTCTTGAATCTTGCCGTCAACAAAACAAAAAAAAGCACCTCATCTGAGGTGCTTAAGAAGCAGGGCTACAAGGATTCGAACCTTGAAATGACGGAGTCAGAGTCCGTTGCCTTACCGTTTGGCGATAGCCCTTCATTCATTCGCTTGCGTTTTTTATTTCTTATCGCTCGCGACGAATGTTATTATATTACAGTGTTCCAAAAAAATCAACCCCTTTTTTTAATTTTTTTTATTTTTTTTTTGACATTACTGTTTATGTAAAATCTTAGTGCTGATCGTGTAAAATAATGCTATAATAGGAATACCTTTTGATACAGGATGCCTTTGCATTCGGCATCTGTGATTTATTTGTCTAAATAAGAGGAGAAACTTTATGAGAGCAACCAATCTGACCCTGCTTACTGATCTGTATGAGTTAACAATGATGCAGGGTTATTTCAAGAACCCAACCAACCAGACCGTTATCTTTGATATGTTTTATCGTGTCAACCCGTGCGGAGGCAGTTTCGCAATTACTGCAGGTCTGGAACAGATGATCGAGTATATCGAAAATCTTCATTTCAGCCCGGAAGACATCGATTACCTCAGAAGTCTTCATATTTTTGAAGAAGATTTTCTGGAATATCTGAGCGGCTTTCATTTTACCGGTGATATTTATGCAATCCCTGAGGGAACTGTCGTATTTCCAAGAGAACCGCTTGTTAAGGTCATTGCACCTATCATGGAAGCACAGCTTGTTGAGACTGCGATCCTGAACATCATCAATCATCAGAGTCTTATTGCTACCAAGGCAGCCCGTGTCTGCTACGCAGCGCGAGGAGATGGAATCATGGAATTTGGTCTTCGCCGTGCACAGGGACCTGATGCCGGTATTTATGGTGCACGCGCCGCTGTGATCGGCGGATGTGCCGGCACCTCCAATGTACTTACAGGCCAGATGTTCAACGTTCCCGTACTTGGCACACACGCACACAGCTGGATCATGAGTTTCCCGGATGAATACACTGCATTTAAGACCTATGCCAGAATGTATCCAAATTCCTGTACGCTTCTGGTCGACACCTATGATGTCCTCAAATCCGGTGTCCCAAATGCAATCCGCGTCTTTGAAGAGATGCGAGAGGAAGGTGTGAAACTTACCCACTACGGAATCCGTATTGACAGTGGTGACCTTGCGTATCTTTCCAAGGAAGCCTACAAAATGCTTGCTGCTGCCGGATTTGACGATGCAACGATCTCTGCTTCCAGTGATCTGGATGAGTACCTGATCGACAGCCTTAAGACCCAGGATGCCAAAATCAATTCCTGGGGTGTCGGAACCAACCTGATCACCAGCAAGGATAACCCTGCTTTCGGCGGTGTATACAAGCTTGCTGCAGTAAAAGATTCCGGAAGCTCTACTTTTACACCAAAGATCAAGCTTTCCGAAAATACAGAAAAAGTCACCAATCCTGGAAATAAAACTGTTTATCGAATCTACAGTAAATCCACAGGCAAGATCAAAGCAGATCTTATCTGTATGGCAGATGAAGTTTTTGATCCAGAAGAAACTATGATCATCTTCGATCCTATTGATACCTGGAAAAAGACCAAGGTCCTCGGTGGTACCTATGAACTCCGCGAACTTCTGATCCCGGTCATCCGCGAGGGCAAACGTGTTTATACTTCTCCTGAGGTTATGGAACTCCGCGAATACTGCCAGAAAGAACAGAATACTCTCTGGGATGAGTCTCGCCGACTGGTAAATCCTCAGAAGGTATATGTGGATCTTTCCCAGAAATTATACGATATCAAGAAAAATCTTCTTGAAGAAATGAGCGAAAAGTCTCTTGACTGATACCTTATATCCAACATCACCCATGCAGTTTTTCATTTTTTAAATCTGCATGGGATTTTTGCAGTTTAACGCATTAATTTGCTAGATTTTCTTTTCATAACGTGTTATACTGTGCTAGATTAAAAGACACTTGCTCTTTGAGTGTCATATACATACTGGAGGAACTACATAATGTCAATGAAAATCAATCATGAACTTCCTCTTCCTGAAGTTCTTAAAAACGAATATCCGCTCAGCCCTGAATTAAAGGCCGTAAAACAGCGTCGCGATGAGGAGATCCGTCGCATCTTTACCGGTGAATCTGATAAGTTTGTTGTTCTTGTAGGCCCTTGTTCCGCAGACAATGAAGATACTGTCTGTGAATATGTTCGTCGTCTCAAGAAGGTTTCTGACAAGGTTTCCGATAAGTTAATGATTATTCCTCGTGTTTATACCAATAAACCACGTACTACAGGAGACGGCTACAAGGGAATGCTTCATCAGCCGGATCCGGACAAGGCACCGGATCTTCTTGCCGGAATCATCGCAATTCGCAAGATGCATATGCGCGTAATGCAGGAAACAGGACTTTCCTCTGCTGATGAAATGCTTTACCCGGAAAACAGAAGTTACCTCGATGATATCCTCTCCTATGAAGCAGTCGGTGCACGTTCTGTCGAAAACCAGCAACATCGTCTTACCGCCAGCGGAATGGATATACCGGTTGGTATGAAGAATCCGACCAGCGGTGATCTCTCTGTTATGCTGAATTCCGTTACTGCTGCCCAGCATCCGCATCATTTCATCTATCGCGGTTGTGATGTTGAGACATCCGGAAACGATCTGGCACATACCATCCTCCGCGGAGGTGTCAATCAGTATGGACAGGCCATCCCGAATTACCATTATGAGGATCTGATTCGTCTCTATAATCTGTACAGCCAGAAAGAGCTCAAGAATCCGGCTGTTGTTATAGATGCAAATCATTCTAATTCCAACAAAAAATATAAGGAACAGATTCGTATTGTAAACGAAGTTCTTCACAGCCGTAACTGCTGTCCGGAACTTCATAAGCTTGTTAAGGGCGTTATGATAGAGAGTTATCTTCTTGAAGGCCGCCAGGAAATCAGTGACCATATGACTCCTGGATGCTCCATCACTGACCCATGCCTTGGCTGGGAGGATACCGAACGTCTTCTGTACGAAATCGCTGAAAAATGCTAAAAAACACCGGAGATTCTTTTTCGACTCGAAGAATCTCCGGTATTTTTATTGTTCCATCTGCCGTCCCAGAAATCCTGCTGCTGTCTGTACAAGCATTCTCTCCGGATTTCCAAGCTTTTCTCCATTACTCTTTCCAACTAATGCAACCGATCCAATGGCATCCCCTGCACAGATGATTGGTTGAACGATCAATCCTGCTTTATTTTCTTTTTGATTCTGGATCAGTGAAATCTTTCCTTTTTCTTCTCCATAATAGCACTTCGCTTCTCGATCCGCGATGACTCTGTCCAGTTCACTGCTGATCGTTTTTCCTTCATATTCCCGGCTTCCATGCCCCGAGGCAGCCACCACCTGATCATGATCTGTAATACACGCTACCATCCCGGTAGTCTGTGCCAGAGCTTCCACGTATTCCTTTGCAAAAATACTCAGTTCACCGATTGGAGAATATTTCTTCAGAATGATCTCACCTTCCCTGTCGGTAAAAATCTCCATGGGTGTTCCCTCTTTAATCCTCAATGTCCGTCGTATTTCTTTTGGGATCACTACTCTTCCAAGATCATCTATGCGGCGAACGATTCCTGTAGCTTTCATATACGTCATGTTCCTCCTGCTGTTTTTTATTTACCTTATTTCACTGTATGGTTATTATATGGAAAAACAGGAGAATTATGTACTTTAAGTCGAATTCACCTGAGACTTCATATGGGATTCTGGCAGAAACATGGCAAAACACCTCGCGGAATATTACCTTCTGAATAATTGCAAATTTTTATAATTTACTCTTCACATTTATGATTTTTTGTGCTATAGTTTCAATATACTTGATATGTAGTTTTGATTACTACGTTATTGGTTTTTGATTATTTACACGGAGGTGTTTATTATGAAGCTTAAATTAAAAGATCCCTGGAGTGCGATCACTCATGGCGTTGCGGGATTACTTGCAATTGCCGGAGCTGCGCCACTTCTTCTCAAGGCCGCTTCTGGCGAAAGCACAGAGGCACCTTTACACATTGCTGCTCTGGCAGTTTTTATTCTTACAATGATTCTTCTTTATACAGCCAGCACCATTTATCACTCTGTAGATTCCAGTGAGAAAGTTAACCGCAGGCTCCGCAAGATGGATCACATGATGATCTTTGTCATGATTGCAGGAAGTTACACGCCGATCTGCCTCATTGCCCTTCATAACCGCCTTGGATATATCCTCTGTGGTCTTGTATGGAGCATTGCTATCCTTGGAATTCTGTTCAAGGGATTCTGGATCACCTGTCCGAAGTGGCTCTCTTCAGTCCTTTATATTGGAATGGGATGGCTTTGTGTACTGGCATTTGTCCCGATCTTCCATTCACTTCCAAAAGCAGGATTTCGATGGCTTCTCGCCGGAGGCATCATTTATACAATAGGCGGTATCATCTATAGTTTAAAACTTCCGCTTTTTAATTCCAGACATAAGAATTTTGGCTCTCATGAAGTTTTCCATGTTTTTATTATGCTTGGAAGTGCCTGCCATTTTATTCTCATGTATTGTTTCGTCTCTACCCTGCCATTTTAACGGCAGGGTAGTTTTTGTTGCTGTGAACAGTTAATGGTTTTTATCTCTATCAGAACTCTATAAGCTGCAGCTTTTCTTTCCTTGTCAGCTGCTTGATCGCATATTCTCTTCCCATTGCCTCTTCTTTTGTCTCATATCCTTCATAATAAACCAGTTTTACCGGTCTTTTTGTTCTGGTATATTTTGCTCCTGACTTACTCTCATTATGAGCTTTCAGACGCTTGGACAGACAGTTTGTCCACCCTGTATACAAGCTCCCATCCGCACACTGAACCATATATGTATAATTCATAATCTTCTCCTCTTCCGTAATTCATGAATAGAACTCATCTTAATATTTATGTAAGGATAACTGTCCTTCAGACCCAACCAGCCATCCTGATTGTTTTAGTGCTGTCAGACAGTTACTATGAATCTATATAAAAAGCAGCCGATTCAAATCTGTACTTCATCCGTTTGTCTCCTGACAATCCTTCCGGAACACCAAAACCCTGAAGATATTTTCACAGACATTTAAAAAGCAGGTAGGAGAATATCGACTGCAAACTTTCATTCCCACCTGCTTTATTATACGCTGCATTTTATTTCTTGTGAACAGATCAGGGAAGATAAGCGATCGGATCGATCGGTTTACCATCTTTCTTCATTGCAAAATAAAGATTACTTCCCTCTTTACTGTAATATTTTGTTGTTTCATTGATATATCCCAGCACGCTTCCCTCTTCTATCGTGTCGCCTTCTTCCACACAAAGGTCTTTCAGCTGTCCGTAAACTGCCTGATATCCGCCTCCAAGCTCCATTGTCAGAGTAGTTCCTGTCTGTGGATTTTCTTCAATGGAATACACGGTTCCCCGCGCTGCCGCTGTGACTGGTGCTCCTTCTGCAGCCTGAACTGCAATTGCAGGACTTAATTTGTATTGATCCAGCGTCGGAAAATATACCGTCTGATCCATATTATAATCCAGAAGAATATTTCCATGTACCGGCCATTCCATCAAGGTATCCTCTGAGAAATTAAGTTTTGCTGTGTTTACTGCCCCAGCCGAGACATCTTTGACCTCTTCCTGCACCGGCAGAGAAGTATCGGTATTCTTTTCTGTACCCGAAGCCTTTGTTTCCATATTTGTCTGCATACTGTCCATTTGAGTGTCCAGACTTTCTTCTTTCTCCGATGTACCCAGTTCCTCTTCCGTATTCTTATTTTGCATTGTGTCAGAAATTTCTGAGTCCACCAGACTGGCATCCACATCTACCATCGATATCTCTTCGGAATCTTTCTCCGCATCCGATGGAATCTCTTCCTGAAGTTTCTTTTCCGGCGTATAAGTACCAATCTGATACGCACCGATACCAGCCGCTGCAAGAACAGCCAAAAGAGCAGTATTTGCAACATACTTTACGATTCTGTTTTTTGTCATATTCCATTCACCTCTGCTAATAATCATTTCTGTAATTATAGCATTCCCGAAATATGATATATTATTCAGATCTGATACTATTTTTCTCCGACAGTCAGATTACAGGTACTTATATCCATCTCCGGAAAATATTCCTCCAGAATTTCTTTCCATGAACTTCCATTTTTTGCAAGTTCATTTCCGCCATACTGAGAAAATCCCAGCCCATGTCCTTTTCCTCTGCACAGAAATCGGACTTTTTTACCTGTTTTCTGAATAGAAAAATCTGAGGACGCAAGTCCCATTCCCAATGCAAACGCTTCTCCCTCAAGAATTTTGTCGTCTGCCTCAAGGCTCAAAACATAACCTGCTGAATCTCTTTCTTTTATTTTCAGTTCATCCGGAAGCTGACTCTTTGAAATATATGTACTGCTGAAATAGTCCGGCGAATTTTTATCCGCACTGCTGTCCACGGATTTCAGATATTTATACTCTGAATTTCCAAAAACATCCTGCCCATCCCTGGTTACACCTGCACTGATCTCATGATACGGAACCAATTTTAAATCTCCATCAACCAGAATAATTTTCCCCTTTGTGTTTTCCACAGCCTTCTCATAAATTTCATTCTCTATCCACCATTTCCACTGACTCTTAATCCCCATTCCCGTTTCCCTCAAAAATTCTGTTATATTTTCTTTCTCCTCAAGTTTTCTTGTAAGATTACTTCTTGCTATAACAGCCTGTGCTTCGATTGTCTGTAGCTCATATCCTGATGAAATCTGACAGGAAAGGATTGCTGCCAGGTACATTTCCATATCCGGTCTGTAGTTCATCAGGATTCTTTCACTACCATTCACCATACCCACCAAAACATATGGAAGCAGCAAAATCAGACCTATACTTGACAGATTAAATACTCTTTTTCTTTTCATGATATTCATCCAACAAGGTTTTATCCTAATATATGTTTTCTTTAATATTTTATGTTTTATCCATTTTGACATGAAATTCCATTCATACTATAATGTATAAATCAATTCAAGTCGAACGGAGGGATCTTATGCTTGCAATTTTTCTTGCACCGATTTATATTCTGCTCAATATCTATGTACTCCGATGGGGCTATCTGTGGATTGGAAACTGCCATCATCTGTTTCAATCCAGAATTTTTCGAATTATACTGACAGTGATTTATACTTTGATTGCATTGACGCCTCTCACAGGATTTCTTATCCGGAAACCTGCTTTTCTGCACAGAATCCTCAAAATTACCAGTAACTATTTTCTTGGAATTTTTATGTATATACTCATGGTGCTTTTTTCCATCGATGTCGTAAGATTAATTCTGAAGTATGCCGTACATGCCTCCTGGATCCAGTCCAGGATCGTATTTGCTGCAGTTGGCGCGTGTTGTATCTGTATCGTTATTATAATCAGTTTTTCAGGAATTTATCATGCCAAACATATCAAAGTAACGCCGTACAAAATTACAGTCGATAAATCGGCACCTGACATGGATTCCCTCAAAATAGTCCTGTTAGCTGATACACATTTTGGCTATAACTCCGGTGCCGTACATGCTCAGGAGATCGTTGATAAGATCAATGAACAACAGCCGGATCTTGTATGTATCGCAGGTGATATTTTTGATAATGAATATGACGCTGTCCGCGAACCTGAAAAAATATCAGAAATCCTGCGTACCATAAGATCAAAATATGGTGTTTACGCATGTTGGGGAAATCATGATCTGAATGAGCCTATCCTTGCAGGTTTCACCTTCAAACATAAAAAAGAAGATTCCAAACAGTTGAAGGATCCTCGCATGAAACTTTTTCTCCAAAACAGCAATATTCAACTTCTGGAAGATGAAGCTGTCCTTATCGACAACAGCTTTTATGTAGTCGGACGAAAAGATGCCTCTCTGATCGAAAAAATAGAAGAAAAAAGAAAAACCCCTGCCCAGCTTACTCAAAAGCTGGACAAGGATAAGACAATTATAGTTATTGATCATCAGCCAAAAGAACTTCAGGATATTGCTGATGCAGGTGTTGACCTTGATCTCTGCGGACATACTCATGATGGGCAGACATTTCCAGGAAACTTTACGGTTAAATTTCTCTGGGAAAATCCCTGTGGATATCTCCAAAAAGGATATATGCATAACATTGTAACTTCCGGATCCGGTGTCTGGGGACCAGCCATGAGAGTTGGCACCGACAGTGAAATCTGTACAATCAATCTGACCTTTTCAAATTCCTGACATCAGCCTTCATACCGCTTTGCTGTTATTTAACAGAGAAGCGGTATTTTTAATAATGCCCCACTTCTGTCACCCGGCCCTTTAAGCCAGAAAAAGACTTTCTTTATAACGTAATTTCCCCTGAATAATATTCTATACATAAAAGAAGCAGTTATATTTCCCGCCGCATAATAAGGCATTCCCGACACATACTTTTTATTTTCTGTGCCTGCCATCACAGCCTGTCCCACACCTGGAAATAATCCTGCCTTCATGCTCATAATAAGGCAAAACACAGCAGCAGCAATCCTATGAAAACTTTCTCTTATTTTCTTCATAAGGCCCTCCTTTTCTTCCATGCAGAGGAATTGGGACTGCGCACTTCCCACTACTACGCATGTACTATAATATATGCGCAGTCAAACTTAAAAAGAACAAAAAAAAGGATACTGTTTAAGACAGTATCCTTAATCATGAGACATCGGGGATTCGAACCCCGGACAACTTGATTAAAAGTCAAGTGCTCTACCAACTGAGCTAATATCCCATATGCAGTTTTTGTTGCCTTGCAACTATCTTGCAAAGCAAATGCCCAGAGCCGGAATCGAACCAGCGACACGAGGATTTTCAGTCCTCTGCTCTACCAACTGAGCTATCTGGGCAAAATAGCGGGAACAGGATTTGAACCTGTGACCTTCGGGTTATGAGCCCGACGAGCTTCCAGACTGCTCCACCCCGCGATAATTATGAAATTAAAAGCCGATGATCGGACTCGAACCGATAACCTGCTGATTACAAATCAGCTGCTCTGCCAATTGAGCCACATCGGCTTAGCCAATGATAAGGCTTAGTGGGTGGAGAAGGATTCGAACCTTCGAAGGCGGTGCCAACAGATTTACAGTCTGCCCCCTTTGGCCACTCGGGAATCCACCCTTAATGTATATGGGACCTATAGGGCTCGAACCTATGACCCTCTGCTTGTAAGGCAGATGCTCTCCCAGCTGAGCTAAGATCCCACATATTCAATTATCGTACATACCTTTCGGTATGCAACGACCCAGATGAGACTCGAACTCACGACCTCCGCCGTGACAGGGCGGCGCTCTAACCAACTGAGCCACTGGGCCTTGCAAATTTCTTTGCTATAGAAGATTATCACATCTTCAAAACTACATACATGTTGACTAAGCAATTATATCATAACCAAGCTTGTTGGTCAAGCCCTCACCCTATTAGTAGCAGTCAGCTCCATACG
>NZ_JAJBNQ010000033.1:0-35603 GCF_020538025.1 Blautia sp. MSK17_66 | reverse complement strand
GAAGCATCGAATGCTTCCGATGAGAGGCTGTTCTTACTTCCTTTTGATGAGGTCAGGGATATATTTGAAAAAACGATCACTTTGCAGGTCATGACAGAAGACAGGAATCGGATGATCTCTGTCGATGGAGGAAGCCACTACCGTTATCCGTCCATTGATGCACAGAGTGCGCAGATAACCATAACAAAGGTACAGCTGGGTTATATGCACATGCCAGACAGTGAAGGCAGCGATACCGAAGCAGTCCTGATCCCGGTGTGGGATTTTTATGGAACCTGGACATCCAAAGAGCCAGAGTATGAGTACGGAAATGGGGCGGATGGACTGGTCATGGGAGACGTGACGATGGATGATGCAGGTGTTTCACTCCTTACTATCGATGCACGTGATGGCAGCGTGATACAAAGAGTACAGGCTGGGTGGGCAGTTTCTACAGGAAACAACTAAATATTTATAAAAATCTGCTATTACGAGAACCAATTTGCCTGTATATGCATCTAATTAGTGTAAAACAAAAATGTATATAGATCCGGCCGGACAGAAGGAGAAAACATATTATGACAAAAGATGCATTTATCAGGGAGGTTCGGGATGCAGAAGCCATGCTGTATCATATATCAAAGTCCATTCTGAAGAATGACTCTGATTGTGGGGATGCTGTGCAGGAAACAATTCTTAAGGCATATGAAAAACTTCCCACCTTAAAGAAAGAAAAATATTTCCGAACATGGATCACAAGGATTTTGATCAATGAATGCAGGGGGATTCTTCGGAAAAGAAAAAATGTTATTCCATATGAAGAATATATGGACAATATGAGGCTGACTGAGGAGGACAGCTACAGTCATTTATATATGGCGATTATGGAGCTTCCGGAGGAGTTGAGGATTTTGGTAACATTGTATTATTTAGAAGGATTTTCACAGAAAGAGATCAGTGAGGCCCTGGATATTCCAGATGGAACGATCAAAAGCAGACTTTCACGTGCAAGAGAGTTTTTGAAGGTGCAGTTATCTGAAGAAGAGAAAAGACCGGCAACTGAGAAAAACAGCAAACGATCAAAGAGAATAACAGGAAAGGGGAAAATGTCATGTTAGAGAATAAATGGGATAACATCGCACCAGAAGTACCACAGGATTTTCATAATAAATTTGAAGAGACACTGAGACAGATTGAGCAGGCGGATACGGTAGATAAAAAATACAAAAGAAAAAGAATCAGTGGCCGATTATTGATTGTTGCAGCAGTGATCTGTACAGGCATGGGAGTAACGGTGGCTGCAAAAGAGTTCTTTAAATGGAATGACCATTTGTTAAAAAGACTGGAACCATCTGAAAAGCAGCAGGAGACACTGCAGGAATCAACTTATATTCAGAATATAGACCAGTCTGTAACGCAGAATGGAGTGACTGTTACCCTGACAGATTCTGTTCAGGATCAGGGATTCCTGTATGCTTTTTTTGAAGTGAAAACAGATGACAATATTTCTATGACTGATAATACTTCTTTTGAGGAGATGACACATTTTAAGATCGATGGAAAAGAAGTCTATGCAGATGATGACAACAGATTTGGAAGCCTGAGTACAGGTGTAAGTCAGGACAATCTGCTGAACTATGATCAGGATTCGGCACATTCTAAATATTTTACAGCAGGGATTTCTTATGACAGTGATTATGATCTGAGTAATAAAACCGTAGAAATTACATTAAAGAATCTTACGGAGGAAGGAGATTATGATAAGACTGTTATTACAGATGGAACATGGGATTTTAAATGGACCTTGGGTGCAGTAAAGCCTCCGATAACTCTGGAAGTGAACCGGAAATGTGATTTTGGAGGTTATGAAATCACAGTGAAAAAAATGGAAGTAACGCCCCTTTTATGGTCATTATATCTTGATTATGATGAGGCTATGAAGGTGTATGAAGATGAGAAAAACAAATTTGAGTACGCAGGTACGGACTATGGCATGGATCTTTATGACAGAACTAATATTGACCAGGTGCGTTATAAAGATGGAACGGTTTTAACACTTGACCCGACTATGGGAGGAATCGCCGGCGGTGGAGAAAAACAGGATAAGGAAAATGGTGTCCTGATCATCAGAAACAGCTTTCCACAACTGGTAGATATAGATAACTTGCAGGCGGTACATTTTGGGAACATTGACCAGTGGCTTGAAGTGCGGGAGTAGGAATGCAGATAGGGTGGAGAAAAGTTACTGTTCGCTCCGTTCACAGCAATTTGATCAAAATCCATTCCACTTGCTGTAAATTGTCATGAATGCTATATTATTAGAAGAAATAACTGTCATACTGTACAGTTGTATCCAAAATAAACTGTATGGGAAAGACAGTGAAAAAATGATACCGCCTGTAAGAATATACGGACGGAAATGGGATTCGGAGGCATAGAGTATGTTTAAAGAAATTAGAGATGAACGGGCTTTCAACGGGATTTTAAATCAGATTATAGAGAACATTCAGAATGGCAGTCTCAAAGCGGGAGCTACCCTTCCGGCGGAGCGGACAATGGCGGAGACCATGGGAGTGTCCAGACCGGCAGTCAGAGAAGCTTTGAGAGCACTGGAATTGTTGGGAATAATCAACCTTTGCATAGGAACATGCATAATAAAATACATTCAGTGATTTCTCCGTTATTCCGGATAAAAAATGCTGATACAGAAACCGGATGGAATGTGCAGATTCTAAGGTCAGTATGGATAATATCAGCAGAAATAAGGTATCTGCTGTCGGAACAGAAAAAGTTTCAAAATAAATCAAAAAATATTGATGAAGTCTACCAATCAGTGTTTTTTCGTTGTATAATGTTTTTGTCGTACAGGGTCACTTTCCTTTGTAATGTTTTGGGTCAAATTCATTATACATCAGAAAGTCCTGTACGATATTTTTTTATGAAAAAGTTGTAAAGTGGTGTTTACTCATAATACATATCAAAATCCCGATAGGTATCTTCATATTGTTTTAAACGTTCTACTATCATATCTTTTCGCTCATCATGGATTTTAGATATAATCGCATCAAATAAGCAATACATACAAATAGGTGAACTAAATCCCATACTGTCTTTTACCGGAGCAGCAAGAATTGTATAATCGGAAATATTAAAAAAAGGAGAGGAAACACTGTCTGTAATGGAGACAAGGGTTGCACCCATTTTTTTTGCAGAATCCGCATAACGATACGTCCATTTGGTATATCTGGCAAATGCTATGCTGATGACAACAGTTTTATCTGTGATATGATTTAATAAATCAAAACGAGGATCGTAAAATTCTTGGATAATGTGAGTATTACCAAGTAAAAGGTTCAGACGATTCCCAAACCAGTTGGCAGCATGATAAGAAGAGCGTGCTCCGGTTACCAGAATATGATCTGCATTCAGAAGAGCTTCTACGGTCTTGTCCAGAAGCTCTTCATCTATATGTGAGATCCAGTCTTGCAGTGCCTGCATTTCTCTGGAAAAAACTTTCTGATAAAATGTCTGATTTTGAATTTGTCCCTCTACATTGCGCTGCGGTACAGAAAGAATTTCTTCACGAAGTTTTTGCTGCATGGCAGAAAAACTGTCAAAGCCAAGAGAATAAGCAAAACGAATAACAGTTGTTTCACTGACAGAAATATCCTTACTGAGTTTAGCTAGTGTTGCATAGCTGAATTCATCTTTATTATTTAAAATATATTCTGCAACTTTTCGTTGTCCTGCTGATAGTGAAGGGATTTTTTCATAGATTAGTTGATCCAGACTCATTGTAACCTCCATAAATAAAATATCATATGACAAGTATAGCAAAAAAATTTTTTTTATTCAATGGAGAATGTTATAATTCGAAAAAGAATCAAATGATTCATAAGTAAAAGCAAATAAATTGTTTAATTCTACCAAAACAGAACATTAATTTTTGACGATTCTATCAATTGTTTCTAGAAACAACTTGTGATAGTATAGTAGTAAATACTTCACGTGGATGTTTGAAAAGAATTTAATACAATATATTAAAAGAAGGAGCACAAAATGATAAAAAATAAACCAGAAGCCTATGGAATATCTTCAGATAATCTGTTGTGTATGGTACAGGAACTGGAGACATTTGTCGAAGATATTCATTCTATATCTGTAGTATGCGATAACGATGTGATTTTTTCAAAATGCATTCAACCATATACGGAAGAACCTATGCAGATGCTTCATTCATTTTCGAAAAGTATGAACAGTATTGCAGTAGGGATTGCAATCGACGAGGGAAAATTACATCTGGATGATCTGGTGATAGATTATTTTAAAGAGTATTTGCCGGAAGAATATGATAAACGAATCGATCAGCTGACAGTTCGTAATCTGTTAACAATGGCAGCAAATTCCTGCAGATTAAGCACCTGTTTTCGTGGAGTGACAGATTCCTGGATCACACATTATTTTACATATAAATTACCCCATGATCCGGGAACTGTCTTTCAGTATGATACAGGAGCAAGCTATATGTTGTCTTCACTGGTTACAAAAACCATGCATAAAAATGTGCTTGCACTGATGAAGGAACGTGTTTTGAAACCAATGGGTATTACCGATATCGAATGGCTGGAAAGCCCAGAAGGCAATACAGTCGGAGGATGGGGGTTGTATTTGAAAACACCTGACATCGCGAAAATTGCAATATTACTTGCCAATATGGGAAAATGGAACGGAAAAACACTTATTCCGGAAGAATATCTTAAAGAAGCAACCAGAAAACAGATTGATACTCCCGAAGAAAAATATCCAGTCTGTGGATACGGATATCAGTATTGGATCACTGCTGATCATTCCTTCGGCGTTTATGGAGCTTTCGGAAATGTGATCGTGGTTAATCCAGAGAAAAAACTGGCAGTTGCAATCACAGCAGGAGCAAGTGATAAAAATGGAAATCCGAACCGTCTGATTAGCAAAATCGTAAATGAAAAGTTGTTTATACCGACAGAGAGAGGAACATTGGAAACAGATGTAGATGGAGAGAAAAAACTGAAAAAATATCTGGATGACCTGTGTCTTCCATATCCGGAAGGAGCAAAAAATTCCTGCTTGGAAGGAAAATGGTTTGATAAAACACTCTCCTTTGAAGAAAATGACCGGAAAATTCAAAGCATAGAGATTAATAGAAAAACAGAAAATGAACTGCTGATTAATTTTCACCTGAAGGACAGGCTGGTAAGTGTAGAGGCTGGATTTGAAAACTGGATTACACAGGAAGCTGTATTTGATGATCCGCATCATTTTCTTAATAGCTTTTCTTATGCATTCAAAGATGATAAGACATTGGTGATAAAGCAGTACTGGTTAAATATGTCAGGTTACGATATCTATACGCTGCATTTCCAGGATGACAGTGTAAACGGAATGATTATCACAAGCGTAAAACTTGGCGGAGCTGTACCGATTGAACTTTCAGGAAACATACAGTAGGGGGATAAAACTATGGATATGAGTTTATTGGGAATTATTGTTGCACTTGTTGTGTTGATTATTATTTGCTATCGTAAATTTAACCCAGTTGTGGGAACATTAATATGTGTTGCAATTTTGGCAATATTCAGTGGTTTGTCTGTGTTGGATACAATTACAGATACATATTTTACAGGATTTTCTGATTTCCTAAAGAATAACTTTTTGCTTTTTGCAACCGGAACCGTATTTGCATCTTTGATGGAAGGATCCGGAGCTGCAGCAGCATTTGCAAAAATGATCTATTCTAAAGTGGGTGGACGTGGAGCAATTTATGGTTGTATGCTTGCAGTGCTGATCTTAGGATATATAGGTGTGAATGGATGGGCATTGATGTTTATCGCTTATCCGATCTTCCTGTGCGTATTTAAACAGGAAAATCTGCCAAGATGGTTGATTCCGGGTGTTATTTATACTTCTCTGGCGTATAACAGTTCTATGTTCCCGGGTTCTCCTTCTATATTGAATGTGCTTCCAACACAGTATCTTGGTACAGATACTATGGCAGCTTCCGGCCTTGGTATTGCAACTGGTATCTTCTGCAGTATTCTGTGTGTTATTTATCTGGAGTATGAATTCAGAAAAGCAAAGAAAAATAATGACGGATTTGTAATTACACCTGATATTGCAGAAAAAATGAAAGCATTTGAAGAATTGGAGACTGTAAAACCATGGAGATCTGTGGTTCCGATGATTCTGTTATTTGTTCTGTTAAATGTATTTAAGGTAAATGTAAATATTGCAATTATTTTAGCTTCTTTCTGTTGTGTGATTTTATACTGGAATACTACTCCGAAAAAACTGAATTTGATCGATGACGGTGTAAAACGTGCCAGCATGGTAATTATGAATACTGCAGCAGTTGTTGGATTTGGTTATGTTGTTAAATCAACTGTGGGATTCCAGAATCTGATAGATATGTTGTCAAACCTTGGTGGAAACCCACTGATTTCTTTTGCAAGTGCTACCACATTAATCGCTGGAGCAACTGGTTCCGGTTCTGGTGGTATCGGAATCGCTATGGAAGTATTTGCACAAAAATATATGGACTTGGGAGTAAATCCTGCAGTTTTACACCGTATAGCTGCAATTGCATGCAATGGTCTGGATACACTGCCGCATAACAGTATGGTGATTACCTGCTTGGCTGCTTGTGGTATGACACATAAAGAAAGCTACAAACCGATATTTATCACATCTGTATGTATTACATTAATTGGACTGGCATTTGCAGTATTTCTTGGAATTGCATTTTATTAAGAAGTAACAGATTACTATAGAGTATGTAAAAGAGTCATTAAAATTCCACAGAGAGTGGAAAGGTAAGATAGAGGTAGTAGCGACTGTTCCTGCGCAAATGAGGATGATTTGTCTCTTGCATATCACAACCTTATCTGAAGATACAAAAAGATGTGAAGCAGAGTTATGAACTAATCCGATGTCACAATCTCTGTCTGGTTGTAACTGATGGAAGTGTAGTGTTGGGGCTTGGAGATATCGATCCGGAATCTGTCATGGATTTATGGCAATCGATCCAGCTGCATTCGGTGATCCTCAGGCAATCCGCAGACACTTTTCAGAATACCTGGAAGCTAATCTGTGTGGATATCTCAAACTTGACTTTGATAAATATTTTGACGGATATGAGCTTCCAAAAGACAGCAAATTTTTTACCGGTAATTATTAATAGATTAGAAGATTGCTGGGACGGAGTGAACAACAACAATAGAAGAGCCGGATGATACGGTTTCACAAAATTTAAGATACCAGGGAGGACAATAAAAATGGATTATGCAAAAGAATCTTTAAGACTGCATGGAGAATGGAAAGGTAAGATCGAGGTTGTTACCAGAGTACCTGTTGAGAATAAGGATGATCTGTCACTTGCCTATACACCAGGTGTTGCACAGCCTTGTCTCGAAATCCAGAAGGATGTGGATAAATCTTATGATCTTACCAGAAGATGGAACATGTGTCTGGTAGTAACTGACGGCTCAGCAGTTCTTGGACTTGGAAACATCGGACCAGAGGCCGGAATGCCGGTAATGGAAGGAAAATGTGTACTTTTCAAAGCGTTTGGCGATGTAGATGCATTCCCTCTTTGCATCAAGAGCAATGATGTGGATGAGATCGTTAATACAATTTATCTGATCTCAGGTTCTTTTGGCGGAGTAAATCTGGAAGATATTTCTGCTCCGAGATGTTTTGAGATTGAGAAAAAACTGAAAGAAAAATGTGATATTCCGATCTTCCATGACGATCAGCATGGTACAGCAATCATCACTCTTGCTGGTCTGACCAACGCACTGAAGGTTGTAGGAAAGAAAAAAGAAAATGTTCGTATCGTTATGAACGGAGCAGGAGCTGCTGCAATCTCTATTGCACGTCTCCTTCTGACAGCAGGATTCAAAGATATCACCCTCTGCGACAGAAAGGGTGCAATCTATGAGGGACGTCCGGAAGGTATGAATCCGGTCAAGGATGAAATGGCTAAAGTTACCAATCTGGCTAAAAAATCCGGTTCTCTTGCAGATATGCTGGTTGGCGCAGATGTATTTATCGGTGTTTCCGCACCGGGTGCTGTTACAACAGAGATGGTTAAGACCATGAACAAGGATGCAGTTGTTTTTGCATGTGCAAACCCGATTCCGGAAATCTTCCCGGATGACGCAAAGGCAGGCGGAGCAAAAGTTGTTTCTACAGGAAGAAGTGACTTCCCGAACCAGATCAACAACGTACTTGCTTTCCCGGGAATCTTCCGCGGTGCATTTGATGTGAGAGCAAAAGAAATCAATGACGAAATGAAACTGGCTGCGGCTGAAGCACTTGCAGGCCTGATCACAGATGAGGAACTTTCTTCGGAGTATATCATTCCGAAGGCATTCGATAAGCGAGTAGGACCGGCTGTTGCAAAGGCTGTTGCTGAGGCAGCAAAGAGAACCGGCGTAGCCCGTATTTGAAAAATATACATACAATTTAATAATCAAGATAGACAATTTTCCCCGGCATAACTTATAATAGGGTTCCGATTATAGTAGATGCTGCATGTTGTGCAGGGGTGACACCGGAAAGTCATGAGACTGCACTGAAGGCCATGAAAGTGTGCCAGATAGATATTGTCAGATGAAATAAATTGCCAAAAGATATGGAATAAGGAAAAGCAGAAGGCATACTGTATAATATGTCAAAGTCTATAAAGAAGCCGGAAAATCAGTAATGAAAAACTGATTTTCCGGCTTCTTGTAGTTTTCAAATCAATATCCAAGTGTGTCGTTAACGAGGATCACGTGGATTCTGTCGGTATGTCTGGAGAATCTGGTGATCAGGAACTGGCAGCAGATAGTATCCATGGATTTGCAGTCAAAGCATTTGCCTATTTCTCTGCATGGGATATTTAAGTCAAATCTCTGGGCATTTACAGGTGCAGCTACGTTTCTCGCACGTTTCATGGCACTGTCCAGATCGGAACAGACTTTGTTGATGCCTACAATAAATACGACTTTTCTTGGTCCCTGAGCGATGCAGGAAACGCGGTTGGAATTTCCGTCAATATTTACCAGAATACCATCGTTGGTAACGGCATTTGCACTTGAGAGAAAAATATCTGCATCGTATGCTGCCATAAGGCTTTCGCGAGGGCTCATTTTTGAACGGTCCAGATAGTTATAATTACCCTTCTCCAGAGCCTCAACAAGACCGATCTCCCTGGCACTGACGCATCCGCCCATAGCGATGGTGCTCTCTTCCGGAATCAGTTCCAAAGCCTGCTTCAGCGCATCTTCTTTGTTTGCTGCATAATAACCGGACATGTTACGGGATTCCAGTCCCTTGATCACTGTCTTTGCCAGATATTCATTTCTTTTCATTATGTTTGTATCCATGATTTGTACCTCCGATTCTGAAATTTCTACTGGTATTTTTACTGTAGCAGATGTATTTTGTACTGTCAAGAAAGCGTTATATCTTCCGAAGTATTGCACTTCCATGCAGATCACATACAGGATTCGCGAAGAGATGGTTTTTCTGACAGAATTCATCAACGGCTTTTTTGCAGCCGGAGAACTGTGTGCTGTACACATCGTGGATCAGGAGAACTCCACCTGTGGACAGACGTTCATAAAACAGTGGAAGCGCAGCGGCAGTCGGAGCGTAGAGGTCCGCATCCAGAGATACGAAACAGAAAGTCACATCTGTGACATCGGCAAAAGTATCCGGAAACCACCCTTTATGGATCACAGCACGTGCAGGATCTGGCATAATATGAAGAACAGAGTCAACATCTGTGGAGGAGAAATCTCCAGTTCTGGCGCGGGACAGATCACAGGAGGTTTCAATTGCCACATCCTTTTCAGAAAATCCCTCAAACGTATCAAAAAGATGAATTCTGCGATCCGGGAAGGCTGCACTGATCAGGGCAGAAAACTCGCCCTGAAAAACACCCAGTTCAGCAACATCGCCCGGAATATTCAGCTGATAGATCTGCTCTGCTAAGAGACGCATGACAGCATTCCGTGCATCAAACATACGGAGGGCAGAGGGGTCACGAAACGGTCCGTGATAGCCTGCGTTTTCCATTTGTTTTTTCATAGAGTTCTGCCGTTCCTCATCCAGTACACCCAGGATGACCAGATCCGGAAGAAGTGCGGAAGCTTCATCCGGAGAACGGACAGGAATACCTCCAATATATTGTCCATGTTTCCGGGAATCATTATCAGCAAAGCACAAAAGTTTACAGGAGCTGCCAAGAAGTCTTGCAGTCATCTGTCCGATCTGTCCGGCACCAAAGATTACAGTTCGGAATACAGGTTTTGTCATCATTTTGCAGCGGCCTTTCTGTCAGCACGGACCTCGATCATCTGTCCTGTGATGGATATGGCGATTTCGGCCGGTGTTTCTGCCTTGATCTCAAGTCCTACAGGAGAGATGATACGCTCTAAATCCCGTTCATCAATACCGTATTCTTCAACGAGGCGACGAAATACAAAGGCTTTTTTGGCACGGCTTCCAATAACGCCTATATAGCATGCTGGTGTGGCAAGAAGCTGTGCCTGCACGATCGTATCATAGGCATGACCGCGTGTCATGACGCAGCAATAATCCGCGTCTGTGATAGAAATGCTCTGATCCAGATGGTTAAAATCACAGAGAATCGTTTCTGCTGCATCCGGGAAAAGAGCGGGATCCGTAAATTCCGGGCGGTCGTCCAGAACGACACAGCGGAACTCAACACTTGCAAGTATCGGTACAAGCTTCTGTGAAACATGCCCGCCGCCAAATACATAGACAGTTCCGGAGGTCCCTATCTGTTCAGAAAACAGATCATATTCTTCACTGCGATGACGACACGGCCGTACTGACAGAGAAGATAATATAGAGGAAGGAACAGCAGCATTTCCGATCAGTCCGTATGCAGAATTGTAAAGACCGATACCGGAAACAGTACGGAGGTCGCAGATCAGCCAGAAGTCCTTTCGTTCTTCATATAATTTTTCGGCAGTTACTGCAATCTCCATAATGATCGGATCCTTATGATCCAGATACTGGAAAAAGACCGTAACATCTCCACCGCAGATCATGCCGATATTCTCAACATCCTCATGATTCAGTTTGAACTCATGTTCACAGGATTCCTTTTTTTCGAGAATATCCAGTGCCATAAGTCCGGCACGGTATTCCACCGAACCGCCGCCGATGGTTCCGGCAACTCTACCATTTTGTCCGATCAGCATATGGGAACCGGCACCTCTGGGTGTGGATCCTGATGAAGCTATGATGGAAACAAGTACAAGGTCGTTTCCTTCCAGAAATTGTTGTCTTATTGTCTGAAATAATATTCTCATATAAGAAAGCACCTCCTGTAATGTGAGTTGTCAAAGTGTTATATGACAGATGGATTCTATCATATCCTGAAGTTTAAATGCCTGCTTTAACCGGCGTTCATGAGACCTGAGAGCTTCGGGAGTTTTGCACTTATGCAGATTATCTGCGAATCGTTTTTCTATTGATACACGCTGTGTTTCTTCAATCAGCTTGTCTGCCAGAAATACAATGGCTGATTCGTCAAGCTTCGTCTCCTTTAATTCATGATGCTGTGAGATGATCTGAGCGATCTCTGGATAGCCCAATTGTAAAAAAAGATCACCGCCTGTCCTGGTATGATGTTTCTGAAGTCTGGCAATATCATGAAGAAGTGCACCGGAGCGGATGAGCTTCTGATCAAAATGATGTCCATGAGCTTCTAATTCATCACATAAATGGCAGGCCAGCTCAGTAACTGCATCACTGTGAACCTGCACATGAGACGGGAGAGAGACAGCATCACGAAGTATATAACATAGTCTATCACTCAATACAGGATGAGGCAATATGTAACCCGACTCAGATAAGGCAGCATTTCCTTTCTCATCTACTCTCAGATGATAATAAGAACCACATGGAAGACGGAAGTGCTGTCTGGTATTTGTTCCTGGATGAAGCATATATAGATAAGAAGAAATCACATCCGTATGAGCGATGATCGCAATGTTGCCCTCAGATGAACGCAGGATTTTCTGAACTGCCTGTGAAAAGCGCGTACCGGATGCAAAAGGAGTTTCTGCTCCTGGAATCGGATGGTCAGGATCATTTCCCCGGGCTTCATAAATATCCGGCCATTTCCTGCGTATAGTATCAAAAGAAAGTCCATCCCATTCTCCAAGACTTCTTTCTGCTAAATCAGAGACAGGCAGATGTGGGAGTTCGGCTGCTATATGTCCGGCTGTCTCGGCAGCTCTTGCCAAAGGACTGTAGTATACCCGGGATATCCTGTCGGACAGTTCTTCGTGAAGAAGGACAGCCTGCAAATGTCCAAGCATGGATAAGGCAAGATCAGTCTGCCCGATACAGTAGGAATGTTCATCCGGGTATTGTGGTTTTCCGTGTCGTATCAGATAAAGATCACGCATTAAAAAATCCTCTGAAACAGTTTTCAAATATTTTTTCTGAACAGTTACGAGTTTCTTCCGAAAAACGAGCATATCGTTTCAGAAATTCTTCACCGTACGGAGTCAGTTCGCTGTGACTTCCGTTTACACCGCCCTGGCTTCTGCTGACCAGTGGTTTATGGAGCTGTGATTCCAAGGTACGGATCAGGTTCCAGCTGGTGGAGTAGGAAATGTGCATGTGCTCACAGGCATCACGGACAGATCCTGTTTCCTGGATCAGTGTGAGAAGAGAATAAAGCTGCTCATCAAAGAATACTTTTTCCCGTGCCAGCTGAATATGTATTTCTGAACGGATGAGACTCTGGTTATGGGTGCGAAGAAGTTCAGCATAATCCTCCGGTGTATCAGCATCGTGAATGATACCCGGATCATCTACATTCAGGAAGTACATGGGTGTTCCACATTTTCCTACAGCACCTTCAAGCCCTGAGCTGCCGTCATCACTTAAGATGGAATCAATAAGTGTGGAACGGATCAGAAGCGGATGGCCGGGATTACCGTCACAGACCGGAGTTACAAGGGGATAACCCAGCGAGAGCATCTGCGTGACTGTCCGGGCCGTAAACAGTGGAACATCTACAGGCGTAAAGAGTACCGTGTCAACTTTATCTTTCAGATATTCCAGTCCGATTCGGACAGAATCAAACATATGAGTTGATGCATAGTCTTCATTTCGAAGAAAGATCACATTATTGGAAGCAAGGTGACGTTCCAGAACATCTGCCCTATATCCTGTCACCACAACTATTTTAGAGATTCCGGCCTGCCGGAAATTGTTGATCACGCGCTGTGCAATGGAAATAGATCCAAGCTGAAGCATGGGTTTAAAGTCTCCCATTCGCGAGGATTTCCCCGCGGCAACGATGAGTGCACCTGTCTGCATGACTGTCACCTCCTTGAAGATGTTGTGTAAAATTAATAATATTATACCATATAAAACAGAAAAAATAGTGAAAATTTCAAATAAAATAAAAGAAAAAACTAAAACAGTGAGAAAATAGCCAAGTTTTAATTATTTGCAATTTGCATAATTGTGCAAAAATATGGTAGTATGAATGTATACAAAATGACGTAAACAGGAGAACCTTTCTATGGATAAGATTTTTGAAATCACCGCAAAAGAAGTTACCATACAGGTAAGAGATGAACGCACGGGAGTGGAATACAGTCGGACGCTTCCAATCGATTATTACGAGAATGCGAATGTTCTGAAGCTTAGCGGCGAGAATCTGGACGGGAGCAGTTCTTCTATTGTTTTCTATTCTGCCCGAGGAATGGAAAGACTCAAAGATCTGACAGGCAAAGGAGCAGATCATGATTCGTGCGGAACGCATAAGCCTGAAGATCAGTAACATAGGAATGGATTTTTTCTTTAGGAGGGATGCAGAATGATTAAAAAGACATTAAAGATCAATGGTGTTGAGAGAATCCTTATTCTTGATAAGGACGAGACGCTGGCACAGGTTCTCCGTAATCATCTTCTTCTTACAGGATGTAAGATCGGCTGTGGTGAAGGTCATTGTGGAGCCTGTAATGTTATTATGAACGGGAAGGTTACAAGATCCTGTATCTACAAGATGAGCCGTGTTCCGGACAATGCAGAGATCACAACAATCGAGGGTGTGGGAACAATCTCTGATATGCATCCGATTCAGGTTGCATGGATGGCATATGGATGTGCACAGTGTGGTTTCTGTTCACCAGGCTTTATTATTTCAGCAAAGGTTCTTCTCGATAATAATCCGAGCCCTACCCGTGAAGAAGTGAGGGACTGGTTTAACAAACAGCGCAATCTCTGCCGTTGTACAGGTTACAAGCCGCTTATCGATGCGACCATGGCAGCAGCAGCAGTTATGCGTGGCGAGATGACCAAAGAAGACCTCGTATTCAAGCAGACAGGTGATTCTATCGTCGGTACAAATTATATCCGTCCATCAGCAGCACAGAAAGTAACAGGTACCTGGGATTTCGGTGCAGATGATGCATTAAAGATGCCGGAGGGAACCCTTCGTCTTGCACTTACGCAGGCAAAGGTTTCTCACGCAAATATTCTCAGTATCGATACAACAGAAGCAGAGAGTATGCCGGGAGTTGTTCGTGTGATTACAGCGAAGGACATTAAGGCAGCAGGCGGAACCAACAAGATCAATGGTCTTGTAATGCTTCCGAAACACAATAAGACAGACGGATTTGAGCGTCCTGTACTCTGCGACGAAAAGATCTTTCAGTTTGGTGATGCGATCGCGATCGTAGCTGCCGACACAGAAGAGCATGCACGTGCAGCGGCAGATGCAGTTAAGGTGGAAATCGAAGAACTTCCTGCATATATGAACGCAATGGACGCGATCGCACCAGATGCAGCAGAGATCCATCCTGGTACTCCAAACGCATTTTTTGAGACAAACTGTATCAAGGGACCGGACTTTGACTGGGACAGCATTCCGGATTCACAGCAGGTTGAGATCGAGTCCTACTGTTCACGCCAGCCTCATCTTCACCTTGAACCGGACTGTGGTTATGGATATATTGATGAAGACGGTATGATAACCGTTCATTCCAAATCCATCGGTATCCATCTCCATATGCCTATGATCGCTGATGGTATCGGTGTTCCGCTGGAGAACCTGAGACTTGTTCAGAACCATGCAGGAGGAACCTTTGGCTACAAGTTCTCTCCGACAAATGAAGCTTTGATCGGTGCAGCTGTCAAGATCCTTGAGCGTCCGGTATCACTGGTATTCAACCAGTTCCAGAACATTACCTATACAGGAAAGAGATCTCCTGCATTTATGAATATCAAACTTGCAGCAGACGAAAACGGTAAACTCCTTGCACTCTGGGGTAATAACTATGTAGATCATGGTCCATACTCAGAATTTGGAGATCTGCTTACAATGAGACTTTCTCAGTTCACCGGTGCCGGTTATGGAATCAATTCCATCCGCAATAAATCGACAACAGTATTTACAAACCATGCATGGGGCTCTGCCTTCCGTGCTTACGGCTCACCGCAGTCTTACATGGGATCTGAGATCGCGATCGATGTGCTGGCAGCCAAGATGGGAATCGATCCGTTTGATATGCGTGAGATGAACTGTTATAAGGAATCAGAAGGAACTACGATCCCGACCGGTTATCCGCCGGAAGTATACTGCGAGGAAGATCTGTTCAAGACAGCACGTCCGCTGTATGAAGCAGCCAAGAAACGTGTTGCTGAGAAGAATGAGGCTTCTGATGGCAAGATCAAATATGGTATCGGCGTATCTCTTGGTGTATATGGCTGTGGTCTTGATGGTGTGGATACATCCAATGCATTTGCAGAACTGAATCCGGATGGAACAGTTACAATGTATGCTGCATGGGAAGATCATGGTCAGGGTGCCGACATGGGCGTTCTTGTATCCTCTCATGAAACACTTCGCCAGGCCGGAATCAGACCGGAACAGATCAAGCTTGTTATGAACGATACCAAGACCTGTCCGAATGCAGGTCCTGCAGGCGGATCCCGTTCACAGGTTATGTCAGGCAACGCATGCCGTCTGGCAGCAGAGAATCTTGTTGCAGCAATGAAGAAAGAAGACGGAACCTTCCGTACATACGATGAGATGGTAGCTGAAGGACTTGAAACCAAATATGAAGGTAACTGGGTAACTACCTTCTGTGCAGATCATCCGATCGATCAGGATACAGCACAGGGAGATCCATTTGCAACTTATATGTATACAATCTTCCTTCCGGAAGTGGCTGTCAATACAGAAACAGGTAAGGTTACAGTTGAGAAGTTTACCTGTGTGGCTGACGTAGGTACGATCATGAACAGACTTCTTGTAGAGGGTAACTTCTACGGTGGTCTTGTACAGGGTGTCGGCCTTGCTCTTACAGAAGACTTCGAGGATCTGAACCATGATACTACTCTGAAGAACTGTGGTATCCCGTATCCGAAGGATGCCCCGGATGATATTGAACTTCATTTCAATGAAACCTATCGTCCAAGCGGCCCTTACGGAGCTGCCGGCTGTGGTGAGGCTCCACTGGATGCTCCTCATCCTGCAATCCTGAATGCGATCTATAACGCAACAGGTGCACGTATTACCCGCGTTCCGGCTCGCCCTGAAAGAGTTCTTGCCGCATTGAAGGAACTTGAGAAATAAATTCGGCATAATTTTATCATGTGCTATAATGAGGGGAGACGGTATACTGTCTCCCCTTTTGAGACGAAAGGAGCAGGTTATGACATACATACAGGAGAGAGGTTCCACTCATGTTTATCATGTAAATCGAATGTCAAAGGAAGAGATGGATCATATGATCAGCCTCTGTGTCCATGAACAGCCGGCGTACTGTGTTGCAGCCTGTCCTTTCAAGGTAGACACAAAAGAAATGCTGTTTTATGCTTCAAAAGGAAATTTTAAGAAAGCACTGGCAATTTATGAGAAGATCACACCTTTTCCGATGATCCTCTGTGATGGCTGCACTGCCCCCTGTGAAGCTGAATGCAAGCTGTGTGAGCTGGGGGATGGAGTTTCCATACGTGAAATAGAGCGTGCAATCGTCCGGTATGGGGAACCAGGCAGACGAAGCAGTGTGTTCCGCATGCGGAAGAAGAAAAAGGCAGCGATCTTTGGTTCAGGATTATTCCCCTTGTTTCTTGCAGGAGAACTGGAAAGGAAAATGTATCCTGCGACCATTTACTGTCAGGAAGAAGATTACGAGGGATATATTGCGGCGGCAGCGGCACATCTCTCAGAGGCGGACCGTAAGAACGAGGCGAAACGCCTGAAATCCATGGATCTTTCCTTTGAATTCGGCTGCAGTCTTGATTCTGTATTTATCAGAGAAAAAATGGAACAGGCAGATGTCATCTGTGCATCAGAAGAGATCGCACAGAAGCTTGCTCCGGAGGAAACAGCAGATACAGAGATCATGCTGAGAGAACAGGCGGGAATCGTAAGCGGACCGACGCAGTCAGTGATGGATGCCGCTTTTGCTGCAAAGAGAGCAGCTCTGACCGTGGATCTTCTCGTACAGAATCTGTCTCCGCACAGCAACAGAGGCAGTGAGGGGGCAGTGCCCACGAAACTTTATACAAACACAGAAGGCATCAGAGGCTCAGAAAGGATTCCCTGTGGTGCAGATGGCTATTCGAAAGAAGAGGCTGTTGAAGAAGCAAAGAGATGTATTCAGTGTCACTGTGATGAGTGCATGAAAAGCTGTGTCTATTTAAGTGAGTACAAAAAGCATCCGGGGCTTCTGGCCCGGGAGATTTATAATAATACCCAGATCATCATGGGGGATCACCAGATGAACAAGCCGATGAATTCCTGTTCTCTCTGCGGACAGTGTACAGTGACATGTCCGAATGGATTTGATATGAGTCAGGTGTGTAAATCTGCAAGAGAAAATATGGTATCTACGGACAAGATGCCGCTGGCACCTCATGAATTTGCACTAATGGATATGCTGTTTTCAAATTCGGATGCTTTCTTATGTAAACCACAGCCTGGATATGAAACCTGCAGATATGTATTTTTCCCCGGCTGTCAGGCCGGAGCAATCGCACCGGATGTTGTCATGGATGCGTATGAAGATCTATGTGCGAGAGTAGAAGGCGGTGTAGGGCTGATCCTGGGATGCTGTGGTGCGATCAGTGAATGGGCAGGCCGTTATGAGATGACAGAAAAAGTAAACGAACAGCTGAAACAGGAGCTTGCAAAACTGGGGGATCCGGTAATTATCGCAGGCTGTCCGAGTTGTATGAAACAGTTAAAGGAGAATACGGGTGCAGAGGTTAGAGGAATCTGGGAAATTTTAAAGGAGATTGGACTTCCCGGGAAAGCCAGAGGTCTTGAGATGCCGGTTGCAATACATGATGCCTGCGGTGCAAGAGGAGATGCACGGACACAGGATACGATTCGGGAACTTCTCACCGCCATGGGATGTACTGTCGAAGATACGGAATATTCCAGAGATCTGTCCCCGTGCTGCGGCTATGGTGGACTGACGGCATATGCAAATAAAGAGATGGCAGCCAAAATGACCGAAAAGTGTCTCGAACGTTCAGATGCCCCATATATAACCTACTGCATGGCCTGCAGGGACCGGTTTGCAAGAGAAGGCAGGGAATCCAGGCATATCCTGGAACTTCTGTATGGAGATAATGCCTGTAATATGCCGGATATCAGCGAGAAACGATACAACAGGCTTGTGCTGAAAGAAAAACTTCTGAAAAATATCTGGAATGAGGAACTGATGATGGAGAAAAAAGATTATACCGTTGCCTATACAGAAGATGCGATCCGAATGATGGATGAGCGCATGATCCTGAAAAGCGATGTAGAGCATGTGCTGGCAGATTACAGAGAAAGCCAGGAAGCAGTGTTTGATGAAGAAACGAAAGAACTGGTGACAAGAAGCAGACTTGGAAACGTGACATTCTGGGTACGTTTCGTAGAAACAGAAGAAGGATATCTGGTACACAGAGCATACAGTCACCGGATGAATATTATGAAGAGGGTGGGACAGTAATGGCAGTGGAGAGAACATATTATACGATTGATCCGGAGGGCAAGCTGACCTGCAATAAATGCAAGGTTCCACTGGTGAAGGGAAGAGCAAAATTCATGTATCTGGAAAACGGTTTTCCGGTTGAGATGCCGGTCTGCCCGAAATGTGGTTTTGTCTATGTTCCGGAGGAACTGGCACTTGGAAAAGTTCTGGCAGTGGAACGTGCGCTGGAGGATAAATAAATGAACAGACATCCGGGAGGTGAGGAACAGACACTTCATCTTCTGGAACATATCGAACTGAGAAAAGGAATGAAAGCGCTTGACCTTGGAGCAGGAGAAGGAGAGACTGTACGGCTTCTGAGATCATTTGGTCTGAACGCATGCGGTGTGGATCTTTTTCCCCGGAGCAGTGATGTGCAGAGAGGAGATTTCCTGAATCTTAAGTATGCATCAGAAAGTATTGATCTTTGCATCAGCCAGTGTGCATTTTTTGTCAGCCAGGATCAGCCCAAAGCCGTCGCAGAATGCTGGCGGGTACTAAAAAAGGGCGGATATCTTCTGTTGTCAGACCTTGATCCGGGGAATCTTGTGGAAATTATGGAACGTACAGGTTTTACCATTCTACAGAAGGAAGACCAGACGGCACTCTGGAGAGAGTATTATCTGGAAGCACTCTGGAGGGATTCATCCTGCTGTGAGGACTATAAGCTTCTGCAGAAAGAATATAAAGGAAAAAAGATAGGCTATACTATGGTGATTGGAAGAAAGGAGTAGCATATGGACATTTATGAAAAAATAACAGAACTTGGTACGATGGGATATCATTGTTCGCAGATGATCATGATCATGACTCTGGAAACCATAGGTGAGGAAAATCCACAGCTTGTAAAGGCCCTGGGAGGTCTTGGCGGCGGGATTGGTTACTGCGGAGATACCTGCGGATGTCTGACAGGAGGAGCCTGTGCGATCGGATATTTCCTCGGCAATCTGGCTCCGGAGGAGAAAGAAGATGAGCAGATGAAACCGGCTGTACAGGAATTATATCAGTGGTTCCATGAGAAAACAGAAGAAGAATTCGGAGCTTTTTACTGTAAAGATATCACTCATCTGGATTGGGGCGTGATCATGGAGAGATGTCCTGCACTTATCGCAGATACTTATACAAAAGTCATGGAAATACTGACAGAACGGGGGATACTGGAACTTTGATTACAATTGGCAAGACAAAGAGCGTCTGTCCGGAGTGTATGAAGGTGATTCAAGCCAGGAAATGTATCGGCGAAGATGGAATTTATCTGGTAAAGGAATGTGACATTCACGGAAAGTTTCAGACTCTGATCTGGGAAGGGAATGCAGTAGACTATCTCGCCTGGGGGAGGGAAAATCTGTCCGCAGAGTCTCCTGTAAATCCCAAAAGGAAAGAAAAAGCCTGTCCGAATAACTGCGGGCTCTGTGAGGAACACGAACGAAAGGGCTGCTGTATGGTTGTGGAAATCACAAAACGCTGCAATATGCACTGTCCGGTATGCTTTGCCTCAGCAGGCGAAGATGAGGAAAATGCTGATCTTCCGATCAGTGAAATAGAAAAACAATATGATTTTCTGATGGCACACGGCGGACCGTTTAATATACAGCTCTCAGGGGGAGAGCCGACCATGAGGGATGACCTCCCTGAGATCATACAGATGGGAAGAGAGAAGGGATTTACATTTTTTCAGCTGAATACGAATGGAATCCGTCTGGCAGAGGAAGAGGGATATGCGAAGAAACTGAAAAAAGCAGGACTGAATACCGTTTTTCTTCAGTTTGACGGTGTGACCGATGAAGTTTATCAGATCCTGCGAGGACGTCCTATGCTGGAACTTAAGAAGAAAGCGATCCGAAACTGCTCAGAGGCAGAACTTGGAATTGCTCTGGTGCCGGTCATTGCACCCGGAGTAAATGATATGCAGGCAGGGGATATTCTGAATTTTGCTCTGGAGCATATGCCGTTTGTGCGTGGGGTACACTTCCAGCCGATCAGTTATTTTGGCAGATGTTCGCAGAAACGTCCGCAAGATCCGATCACCATACCAAGGATGCTGAGGCTGATCGAAGAACAGACAGACGGACTTATGAAAGTGGAGGATTTCGCCGGAGGCGGAGCAGAGAATCCATACTGTTCCTTCCATGCAAGTTATCTGAGAAAAGGTGAGCGGGAACTGAAGCTTCTTGAGAAGAAATCCGGAAAAGGGTGCTGTTGTACCACCAGCGATGATTCCAGACAACATGTGGAAAGTCAGTGGAGCTACAGCACAAAGACCTATGAGGAAGAAGAAATGACACAGACGGATGCACTGGATGAGTTTTTGCTCCGGATCCATAATGAGACTTTTGCTGTATCCGGGATGATCTTTCAGGATGCCTGGAACCTGGATCTTGACCGCCTGAAACGATGCTATATCTGTGAGGTGGATTCTGAATATGGAATGGTGCCGTTCTGTGCCTACAATCTGACTGATTCGAAAGGAAAATATCTATACAGAAAGTGAAACGATCAAATATAGATGCGATGATCTGTAAGCAGGAAGGTGTTACAGAGCTTACACGCGAAATAATAAATAAAATACAGCTTGAGAAACTGAACGCTGTTTTGAAAAGAGAAAAAGAGCGGGAGGGTTTTTACAGGAATCTGCCAGCAAGCCTGGAAAGCCTTGACGATTTGAGAACTCTTCCGTTTACAACAGGAACTGATCTGGTAAGGGATGGCGGAAGAATGCTTTTGTGTTCCCAGGGAGAAGTCCAGAAAGTCATCTCAGAACAGACAAGTGGAACAACGGGAGCTGGAAAACGTGTATTTTATACGGAAAGAGACTGTGAACACACGATAGAGCTTTTTATGGCAGGACTCGGTGAATTTATTTATCCGGGAAGTACAACGATGGTTGCCATGCCGTTTTCCGGTCCTTTCGGACTGGGAGAACTGATCGCGGAGGCCATCAGGCGTATAGGAGCCAGACCTCTGTTAACTGGAATCGGAAGAACTTATGGTGAATTAAAAACAATCCTGGAGAGGGAAAAACCAGATACTTATGTCGGTATGCCATCGGCATTGCTTGCCATGCTCAGAATGTGTGGAAAGGGAAGCATAAAGAGAGCACTGGTATCAGGAGATACCTGTCCGGACAGCGTAATGAATGCAATAGAAGAAATTCTGGAAACACGACTCTGGCCCCACTATGGATCCCGGGAGATGGGGCTTGGCGGAGCCATCTGCTGTACTGCTCATAATGGTATGCATATGCGGGAAAACCACTGTATTACAGAGATCATAGATGAGGATGGAAATGTGCTGCCTGACGGTGAATGGGGAGAACTGGTGATCACAACCATTGGAATGGAGGCACAGCCTCTGATCCGATATCGGACCGGAGACTGTACGCGTATCATTCCGGGAAAGTGCAGCTGCGGAAGTGAAGTAAAGCGTCTGGATTTTGTGAAGCGGATCAGTCCATCAGAGAGTATCCTGGAGATGGATGAAGTGCTGTTTCAGATTCCGGAACTGATCGATTACAGTGTCAGGATCACGGAAGGCAAAAAAGAGATCACGGCACTTTTTACTTCAGATAATGGAAAGGAACAGATCAGAAAAGTTTATCCGGATGGAGATATCTTTTCGCTGAACTGCAAAAAAGCAGAATGGACGGACAAAGCCCTGTATCCGGCAAAACGTGTGATCCTGCGTCAGAGCGGATAATACGGACAGTTTCTGAGGGAATGGCCACGCATCCTTATGTTCGTTTGATCTGTGTATCTCAGATTCCGAGAACTGCGGAGATTTTAATCTCTTTTTCGTTCTCGCTGAGGTCAAACTCCTCATTATCCTGTACAGTGAAGTGCACCTCATATAATATATTATCAGACAAGGTATCCGGTGTTTCGCCGTCTTCTGTCTGGATATGCCACAGTTCTGCAGAAACTTCTTTCAGGGAACCATCTGCTTCGTAGGCATAAAGCTTAAATCCGGCGGTTTCTCCGGAAATTCCCTTCATGCGCAGGGCGACAGTTGTATTCGGATGAACGTTTTCAACTGTGACAGTATTCAGCCATCCAGACACATTTCCCTGTCCGCCATCAGTCTCAAATTTTTCCTGACTTAAGATATTTCGATTTGCTTTGTCCAGATCTACTTTACGGTAAGGCATCTCAGGAAGATATACAAAGCGGTCCTGTAATCTCAGAAGTTCAAGATATCCGGTCGGGCAGTAGAGGGCATTTCCGCTGTTTCCGGCATACATACCGATCGCCATATTGTTATATCCAGGTTTATTGGAGATATCCATGGTAAATACCGTTTCGCCTGTCTCAAAGTCAAGCATAATATACTGCCACATGCCTGTTTCCATATCCTGGACGTAACCGTAAATATATCCGGTTGCAGTAGAGAGCTTCAGCATAGAAGTGTCAGACAGATCGCTTCTGCACCAGATACTCTTCATTTCATATCCGTTATCTGTCTTTACAGTATCTACGCGCTCTATACCCGGGGCGATCATTTTATTTCCCTGTCTCAGCCAGTTTACATCATAAATATTTTCGTAACTCTGGATGGAAGAGTCGCTGTCTTCTTCTCCAAGGCTGGCACTTCCGGCACCAAACCAGTTGCATACGATAGTGCTTACGGTTCCTGCTCCGTCATCATATACGATCGCTGAGTTTTCGACAGATACCTGTACATCTTCCGGAAGTTCATCAATGACCGGTGTAGCTGCAACCGTTTCGCCGGTTTTCATATCCAGTGCGATCAGATTTACCGGATTCTGGTTATCTGTAAACATAACAAGATCCTTTGTCAGAGACGGTGAGCAGCCGCTTCCCCATGCCAGACCGCCGCCGGTAGTGGAGTCGCCCTCCTTGCTTTCTTTTGCCCCGACACTTTCATAAGGTGTTTCCCATACTTTGTTTATTCCGTTGTCTGCCTGGAACAGATAGCAGTTTGTATTTGTCAGGATCACGGCACCGTCTTTGGAAGCGGAAATTCCATTCTCTGCACCTTCACCAGGAGTCAGTTCATATACAAAGACAGCATCTGACAGGTTTGTTTCTTCTCCGTTCAGGATAGAGTCGATGGCTGATCTGGAAATGTAACCGATCGCACCCTGCTGCTTTCTGTCAGGATAAATACGGAAGCCGCCTGTTGCAAACCACAGATTTCCGTCGTAATCAAATACAACAGAAAGAAGATTCTGATCCAGTGTTTTTCCCAGCTTTTCTTCAGCAGCAGCTTTTATGTCGATATCCAGCACCTTTTCAAATTCAGGAAGAACATTGCCTTCGTCATCTGTTGCCTTGAGCATAAGGACGTGATTGTTGCTGGTAGGACATACCAGACGGTTGCTTTCATCTACAAAGGAATAAGAACTCTGTATCATATAACCGCCGCCGTCATGCTGTTTTGGTGAAAAGCAGCCTTCTGTCTGGGTTTCATCTGCATTTATATCACGAATGGCAAGTCCGCCAAGGAAGGGAACTACGGCATGTCCATAGGTGTCAAAAAAGATTGCAGGCGAAGCATTAGGATTTGTCTTCTCGTAAGAAACATTGATTTCTGAGTAGATGCCAACCGGAAGCACCTCATCGGTGGAATCGGTATTATAGCAGTCATGATGAATGTTGGAATCACTGTCTGCCATATATGGATTCTCGTCCACCACTTTGGCAGACAGTGGCTTTATCGGAAATTCTGTTGATCCGGCATCTTCTGTCGCAGCGGCTGTCTCTTCAGCATATACAGCAGTGCAATTGCCGGCAGATGTCATAGTGATCATCAATGCGGTCATGGCAAGAATTAAAGTTCTTTTCTTCATTATATATCCTCCTGAAATTGTATTATTTAAAAGATCGTTTTTCGGATCTGAACCAGGCTTTGAGTCCCTCCTGGATTTTGAGTTCATTCACCGGTTCCATAAAAAAATATTCCACACGAAGCCTGAAAGCATGAAGTGAAAAATCCAGATCACTGCACCATATGATTCCGCATTCGGGAAATAAAGAATGAAGATGTTCTGCTGCATTGAGCCCATCCACCCCGGGTAATACAAGAAGTACAATATCTGGCACATTGCTCTGTATCTCTTTAAAAAAAACTTCCTGATTCTGATAAGTTTCAAGTAATGGAAAAAGCTTTTGCGTGATGCAGTAATCTGAGATCATTTTTGCGTAAGTTTCCCCATTCTTTTTCTTATCTGTTAATACCCCAATACGATACACAAACCTCCTCCTTTCACTATAGTTTCCATATGCGTTCGACCGGATTCCTTTTGAAATATGACCTTCTGAATAGTTAAGTTGCCTTCATTATATGAAATGTGGAGGTTATTTCAATACTTCTGTCACGGAACGCACGGAAATAACACGAATTGTAAAAATAGTCTCATGGTCTGAGAGTACAATTTGTGATATACTGTCTGTAACATAGTATTATAAAGAATTTTGTTGAGGAAGCGTAATTATGAGAATTGCTGTCGTTGATGATATAAAAGAAGAGCGGACATTATTGCACGGATGGCTGTACAGTCAGCTCTCCAGAAGAAATGTTTCGGCAGATATTGTTGAATTTGAATCCGGAGAAGAATTTCTTCTGGCTGCAAAAGAACGTCCTTTCACAGTGTTGTTTCTGGATATTTATATGGGCGGAGCAAATGGAATTGAGATTGCAAAAGAACTTCGAAAGACCGATGCGGACTGTCTTCTGATCTTTACCACCACATCCACAGACCATGCACTGGAAGGATTTAGGGTACGGGCACTGCATTATCTTGTAAAGCCGTATAATGAGAGGGAAATTTCCACCCTGATGGATGAGATACTTGCCAGAATTCCAGATTCCGGAAAGTACATCGATGTAAAGGTAAATGGAAGTAACATCCAGATTCCTTTCAAGAATATTATTTATGCGGAACATTTTTCACATATGATCTATATACATACTACTGGTGGGAAGGAACTGGTCACCCGTCAGTCTTTTGAGATGTTTACGGCCTCACTGAAAATGGATACCCGTTTTTATCTGTGCAGCAGAGGAGTTGTGATCAACCTGGAACATGCGGTTGATTTTGATGGAACCATGTTTCTTATGGATGATAACAGCAATATTTCGGTCAGCCGTAAGCTGATCAAAAATGCCCGACAGGTTTTTATGGAATTTCTGTTTCAGAGAGGAAAATAAAAATGATGGAAATGATTCGTCCGATATTAGAACTTACTGTTATCATCCCCGGCATGCTTCTTGCCTATCTGCCCGTAAAAGAATGTCTGAAGCAGGCTCCCGTCAAACTTGCTTTGTGGCTTACCCCGCTGCTTTTGACACTCAGCCTGTCAGGCGGCATAATCTGTTATATGCTTCAGCTTCCTGTCAAATTACTGTTGGTTCCTGTATTGATGCTTCTTATGCTGATCTACCACAAAACCCTTCAGATTTCCATCTGGAAATCCAGCAGTATCTTTCTGGCAGTCTGTGCCGTTTTTGCGTGTGTGAACAGTCTGTCCCGTGCAGTAAACGCTATTATGATTTTTGAACCAAATATTGCAGAAAAACAGTTATGGTTTTGCGCAGGGGCTGGTGCTTTTTATAATGTGGTCTGTCTGGTCTTTGTTTTGGCAGCATGGTATCCTGCCACGCATATGGTGAGGATTTTGATAGCAGATGAAAATTTTGCCCAGACCTGGTATATATTCTGGATCCTGCCATTGATCTTTATTGGCCTGAATCTGTTTATAGCTCCGAAATATCAGAGTACTTTATACACAGGCCGGATTCTGCAGATTTATATTGTAGTAAGTCTTGTGCTTCTGATAATTCTGACCTTTTTTTATGCGATGTTTCTTATGATGGCGATCAGCCTGAATAAAAATGCAAAGCTTCAGCTGGAAAATCATTTCCTTTCTTTGCAGCGTGCAAGATACGATAATCTCTGTGCAGCCATTGAGGAGACAAGGCAGATTCGCCATGACATCCGTCATCACTGGCTTCAATTAGCATCACTGGCAGAAAATGGCGATCTGGAAAAAATCAAAGAATATCTTTCCAGTGCAGACAGCAAAATGCCAGGCTTTGATCTTCACTTCTGTGATAATCAGGCGGTGGACAGTGTTCTTGGATATTATTCAGCTCATGCAAAACAGGAGGGGGTTCCGTTTCTTGCCAAAATCGATCTTCCGAAGCAGCTGCCAGCAGATGAGATGGATGTATGTCTGGTACTTTCAAATCTTCTGGAAAATGCAGTGGAGGCCAGTCTGAAGACAGAGCGTTCCAGGAGAAAGATTACGGTGGAAATGTATCTGCATCATACCCATCTTCTTTTGATCCAGGTAGAAAATACCTTCGATGAGAAAATTCGGCAGAAAAATGAGATCTTCCAGTCTTCAAAGCGTGCCGGAAACGGGATTGGAATCCAGTCTGTACGCCACATTGCCGAAAAAAATGGCGGCGCAGACAGTTTTACTTATAAAAATGGAATCTTTACAGCCAAAATTATGCTTCGGATATAAAAGGAAACCATTGTCTATCATATTTCCGAAGAAAAATACAAAAACAGGAGGATACAAAATGATATTTCCAGGAGATATTTCAATGATGCCATATTTGACCCGTGGAAAAAGCAGAGCAATTAATGCTGAGAACAGGACAGGAGAAAAAGGCAGGGGAGGAATGGAAAGCAGTCCGCTGGGACCTTCCAGAAAAGGAAGTCCCTGTCTGACAAATATTCAGCCAGGAGAGAAAGAAATTCTGGCCGACATAGATGGACCGGGAGTAATTCGTCATATATGGATTACTGTCGATAATAAGACGTCCGATGGAGACTGTTTTGTACTGAGAGATCTGGTCCTGAGAATGTACTGGGATGATGAAGAAAATCCGTCAGTAGAAACACCACTGGGAGATTTTTTCTGCTGTGGTTTTGGACAGGAATGTATCGTAAATTCCAGTGTGATAGCTGTTGTACCTTCACGTGGACTTAATTCATATTTTGCGATGCCTTTTCATAAGCATGCCCGTATTGTAATTGAGAATCAGCATAAGAATCCCATACCGGCATTTTTTTATCAGATTGATTACTGTTTGTATGCTTCACTTCCTGCAAATACCTCCTATTTTCATGCTCAGTGGAGAAGGCAGGCACTTACAGAGATTGGTAAAGACTATGTTATTCTGGATGGCATAAAGGGTACAGGTCAATATATAGGTACTTATCTGGGACTTTCTACTTTACAAAGATACTGGTGGGGAGAAGGTGAAGTCAAGTTCTATATAGATGGAGATGAAGAATATCCGACAATATGCGGAACGGGAATGGAGGATTACTTTGGCGGATCCTGGAGTTTTGCGGCAAATGAGAACGGCAGAATCGTAGAACAGAATTATTGTACTCCATATTTGGGATATCCCTTTTATTCGAGACACGATTCTCTTGTATGGAACCAGTATCATAACGATGATTGTCCGCCAATGCGTGGATTTTACAGATGGCATATTCCGGATCCGGTGTTTTTTGAGGAAAATCTCAAAGTGACTGTTCAGCAGATAGGAGTCAGTCATAATGGATTGTTTGAGAGACAAGATGACCTTTCGAGTGTGGCCTATTGGTATCAGACAGAACCTCATCAGAAGTTTTCAGAATTGCTGCCGCCGGAACAGAGATGGCCAAGATAAGTAAAACATTTTGAAACTACTCAGAAAAGAGAAGCGAAAAAACTATGAATAATAAATTTGAAGTATGTATACAAAAAGGCGGACAGCGAGACCAGGCAGAGTCATTTGCGAGGCGGACAGCCAGCCAGATCGTAGATAAGCCGGGCAAGAATCTCACCGTTCTTTTTGATTCCAAAGGGGTTTCCCTGACTGGGTACGGACTGACGTATCAGGGAGATTTTGAAAATATGACTCACCGCGTTACAAATGGTAGATTGCAGCACGAAATGCTGGTGCGGGCAGCAAAGTCCGAGAAGATTGGTCGCAAAGCGATTGATGCCACAGCGGGAATGGGAGAGGATGCCTTCCTTCTGGCGGCACAGGGCTATGAGGTAACATTATATGAACAGAATCCGGTGGTCGCAATCCTTCTGAAGGATGCACTACGCCGTGCGAAAAAAAATATGATACTTAAGGAAATCGCCGCCAGGATGAAGCTGGTCGAGGGTGACAGTGTAGAATGTATGTCCGGACTTCTGGATCCGGTAGATGTGATCTATCTGGATCCGATGTTTCCGGCAAGACAGAAATCAAGCCTGATCAACAAGAAACTCCAGCTGATCCAGAAACTGGAGCCGCCCTGCTCAGAGGAAACAGATCTCTTTGACGCAGCGATCAAGGCCGGTCCGGACAAGATTATTGTAAAGCGTCCGCTGAAGAGCGAATTCCTTGCAGGAAGAAAACCTTCCTATACCTTAAATGGCAAGGCAATCCGATATGACTGCTATACATTATAACCTGACTCACCATACGTAAAGAAGCTGCCCATCGGACAGCTTCCTCTGTTTTATATATAATCTTTACTGTATCGGTTCAAAATCCACAGCACCATGTTTGCACAGCGGGCAGATGTAGTCTTCCGGAAGCTCATCGCCTTCGTAGATATATCCGCAGACTTTGCATACAAAGCCTTTCTTTCCTTCTGTCTGTGGCTTCGGTTTTACATTGTTCTGGTAGTAGGTGTAGGTCATGGTCTCCTGGTCACTCATGACGCGGGCTTCGGTGACACTGCAGATGAACATTCCATGAGTGCCGAGATCCACATACTGCTCAACCTTCAGAGACATGAATGCGTTGATATATTTATCCAGGAATACCAGTCCATTGCCGGAACGGTTGACCTTCTGACCTGCAAATTTATCTGTGCTTCTGCCGGACTGGAAGCCGAACTGTTCAAAGACAGAGAACGGTGCGTCCACGGACAGACAGTTTACATTCATAATTCCCGTCTGCTGGATGATATGATGAGAGTAGTTGGCTTTATTGATGTTTACAGCTACACGGTACGGGTTATCGGTCAGCTGAGTAACTGTGTTTACGATCAGGCCGTTATCGCGTTTTCCGTCGTTGGAGGTTACGACATAGAGTCCGTAGCCGATGCGGAAAAGTGCAGACATATCATTTTTGTTTGCAAGATTATCGCTTTTTGCAATATATTCCTTGCAGAGTTCATCAGACATTGACTCAATCTGTTTACGGTTGTCTTCTTTTACTGCAGACCAGATATGGACATTGTTTTTTACCCAGTTGATTTTTTTGCACGGAGCCATCATTTCCTTCATGATCTTGGCTGCGAGAGGTGCCCAGGATCCGTTTTCGACGAGTGCCACAGTACGGTTCTGGAAATTGTGCTCTACCAGTCTTGTGATAAAGTCATTCATGAACGGATAAACACTTGCATTATAGGTGGTGGTTGCAAGAACCAGCTTGGAGTAGCGGAAAGCATCACTGATTGCCAGTGACATATCATCTCTTGCAAGGTCATAGACAAGAACTCTTGGGCAGCCTTTGGCTTTGAGCTTCTCTGCAAGGAGATAAACAGCCTCTCTGGTATGTCCATAGACAGAGGTGTAGGCGATCACGATTCCGTCTGCTTCCGGTGTATAGGAAGACCAGGTATCATAAAGTCCGATATAATGGCCAAGGTCTTCTGTAAGGACTGGTCCATGGAGCGGACAGATCTTCTGGATATCAAGGGTGCCGGCAACCTTGAGGAGTGCCTGTACCTGCTTTCCGTATTTTCCTACGATACCGATGAAGTAACGTCTTGCCTCATCGTCCCACGGCTCGTCCACATCCAGGGCACCGAATTTACCAAAGCCGTCAGCAGAGAAGAGAACTTTTTCTGTGCTGTCATATGTGACCATAACTTCCGGCCAGTGTACCATTGGTGCAAAAACAAAGGTGAGCTGATGATATCCGAGAGAAAGAGTACCACCGTTTTCTACTTCAATTTTGCGTCTGGTGAGGTCGAGATCAAAGAAATTCTGGATCATGTTAAAGGCTTTTACATTGGAAACAACGGTGGTATCCGGATAAACCTTGAGAAAGTTTGCAACATTGGCAGCGTGATCCGGCTCCATATGCTGTACAATGAGATAATCCGGTTTGCGATCGTCCAGAACCTGCTGGATATTATCCAGCCATTCATGCGTAAAGTTGGCGTCTACTGTATCCATGACAGCAACCTTTTCATCCAGGATCACATAGGAGTTGTAGGACATGCCGTTCGGAACTTTGTACTGACCTTCAAAAAGGTCAACCTGATGGTCATTAACGCCGACGTATTTGATAGTATCTGTAATCTTCATAGTGTGCATCCTCCAGTTTAGTATGATATTTATTTATATGAGGGTTTCTTATCTGTAACTTTGTTAAAAGTATAACAGGATTAAAAGAAAAAATCTGTTGCAAAAGTCACAAAATAGGCTTTTCTTGAGAAAATATATGCTATAATCAAGGAAAAGAGGGGTGAAAAAGTATGGAACACATTACACTTTTTACAGATATTCTTCCCGAAGAACAGGAAAGAATGCGGGTTTGTTTTCATGCAAGAGAAATAATTTTTAAAAACGGGGAAATGATAATGGAATATTCCAGTTCCATGAAAAAAATCGGTCTGATCCTTTATGGGCGGGCAGTGCTTTACTGTTGTGATTCAGAAGGAAATCAGGATATGATCGATGAACTGAAAAAAGATGCGGTCTTTGGGGAAGCTTTCCTTCTTCCGACAGATTCACAGCATTATTACGTCTGTGCGGCAGAGGAGACAAAGGTGATGTTTATTGACTATGAGCATGTGATCAAGCGCTGCGAACAGGCATGTGCTCATCACAGCCAGATGGTCAGCAACCTTCTGCAGCTGATTGCTGTTCAGTCGCGGCAGCAGACGGAGCGGATCTATATGTTATCAAGGTCGAGTACGCGAAAGAAGATTTTGTCTTATCTGAATGCACTTTCGGCAGAAAGACACAGCAGGATCCTTACACTTCCGATGTCCTACACAGCACTGGCACAGTATCTGAGCGTAGATAGAAGTGCTATGACAAGAGAACTGAAAAGTCTTGAGGAAGAAGAAATCCTGGAGAAAAAGGGAAAGCAGATCATTCTGCTTTCTCTTCCAGAAAATCACAGGCAAACTGTGCGTACATAGCGGCACCGCGTTTGAGGACGCTTTCATCTACCGTATAGTGATCATTGTGATTTCTGGCAGTGAATCCAAGTTCTTTATTCTGGCTTCCGACAAGACCGAAGACACCGGGGACTTTTTCCATATAGTATGCGAAGTCCTCGCTGATCATCATTTTGGGAAATGGTTTCAGGGCATCAGGACCATACATTTTGGTGGCGGCATTTCTTGCGATCTGAACAAGGTCTTCGTGGTCATTGATGATCGGAGCTGGAAAATATTCAAAGGTGAGAGTGGCTTTTGCACCCATGGAATCAGCCGTGTTTTCGACAATCCTGCGAAGCAGAGGCTCTGTTCTCTGGCGCATTTCGGGAGAGTGTGTACGGGTGGTTCCCTCCAGAATGACTTTATCTGCGAGAATATTAAAACGCTGTCCGCCGGTTATCTTGCCAACAGTGACGACCAGTGGATTCAGCGGGTCATTCATACGTGAGACAACAGCCTGGATTTCCGTGATGATGTAAGCAGCAGTCAGAATGGCATCAACACCCTGATGCGGAGTGGAGCCGTGGGCGGAAACGCCTTCGATTTCAATGCGGAAATTATCGCAGCTTGCCATGCGAGGGCCGGGTTCAAAATTCATAAAAGGAGCGTCGAGCTCACCCCAGATGTGCGTGCCGTAAATCGCATCGACATCATCCAGAAAACCATGCTCAATATAGTATTGGGCACCATGACAGGATTCTTCAGCGGCCTGAAAGATGATTTTTACATTGCCCTTCAGATCTTCACGGCGGGACATCAGTATGCGTATGCCGCCAAGAAGCATGGCTATGTGGCAGTCATGTCCGCAGGCATGCATAACCCCAGGTGTCTGACTGCAAAAAGAAAGTCCTGTGTGTTCTTCGACAGGAAGTGCGTCAATATCTGCACGGAGAGCGACGGTTTTAGTGAAGGGGGAAGCCTTGCCGCCCTCGATCATTGCCCAAAGACCATTATAATCCGGATAATAATGAGGGGTGAGTCCCATTTCCTCCAGAAGCTTCCCGATTTGCTGTGTCGTGTTTTTTTCTGCAAAAGAAAGCTCCGGATGTGCGTGGAAATATCGGCGCTGTTCAATGATCCAGGATTCGTTTTCTTCTGCCATAGCTTTAAAGTTCATAAGTCAGATCCTTTCTGAAAATCAGTTTGCCAGTTGGTTTTATACTAGCGGAAAAGACAGTGGATGTCAAATAAAGTCGGACTGTTGTGAACGGAGTGAACAGTAACCAGTAACTGAGAATAAAACCTGCAAACGCATTGAAAATTCTGTCGAAACTTCGTATAATATGGCATAGATAGCTATATAAAAATACCCAAAATGATAAACAGGGAAGGGAGAAAAATCCCATGGGAAAGACAACAACGATTTGTTTTACTAATAACAAAGGAGGAAGCGGAAAGTCCACGACCTGCTCAAACCTGGGAGCTGCCATGGCACGTGACGGTAAAAAAGTTCTTCTGGTTGACGGTGACATGCAGCTGAATCTGTCGCTGTCCGTATTTCCGGAGGACTGGGTCCTGGAACACGCAAAAAGCGAGAAAAATCTTTATTATGCGATTGGCAGGCAGGAAGATCTGACAGATTATATTGTACATACACCGTATGAGAATCTTGATCTGATCCCGTCGTCCACCTTGATGAGCTCTATCGAGTACGAGCTGTTTACAAAATGGCAGAGAGAACTCATTCTGAAGAAATGCCTTCAGAAGATCAAGGATTCAGAGGTATATGACTATATTCTGATCGATGCGCCTCCGACACTCGGAGGATGGGTCATGAATATCCTGTGTGCATCGGATAAGGTAATCATTCCGGTGGAGGCAAGCCCATGGGGGATGTTCGGACTTGCAAATATGTTTGAATTCCTGAATGAGGTCAGACAGATTGCCCCGGAGCTTGAGGTTGCAGGTATCGCAGTGACCAAGGTTGACACGAGAAAGAACTATTTCAAACAGACAATGGAAATTTTGCATCAGCTGGAAAATATACATGTATTCGACAACCTGATCCGTGTGGATAGTAATATTGAATGGTCTCAGGACAACAGCGTTCCGGTAGTGGAGTACAGAAAATCCAGCAGAAGTGCGAAAGAATATACAGAATTAGCCAGGGAGGTAATGGATTATGTCAGTAGGTAAGGACAGCATTCTGCGTGCTGCAAACGCAGAGGCAAAGACCACAGAAGTAAAAGCAGAGCCGGCAAAGACGACAGAAGAAGCAAAGGCTCCGGCAGAGGTCAAAGAAGCGGAAGTAAAGAAAGCTCCGGCGAAGAAACCAAGAACCACAAAAGCCAAAACAACGACCAGCAAAACAGCAGCCAAAAAGACTGCACCAAAGAAAACGACAACCCGCAAAAAAACAGTAAAGACTTCCGTTCTCACCCCGGAGAACTCTGAAGCACTTGAGGCGGCATTTGTCAAAGAAAAAACTCCGGAAGAAGTAAACGGACCGGTTCATGTAAATGAGGAACTTCCGGTTTATCTTCTGTAGATCATTGTAAAACAAAAGCAGATTCCCGGCAGGCAGGCTGTCTGGAATCTGCTTTTGTCTTATAATAAGAAATTACTTTTATAAAAAATATTTCCTATTATATAGGACTCAAACTTCCGGTGCACTCTGGCGTGCATCTTCCCTTTCCGGGAAAATATGTCTGAAAATAAAGCGGACAATCGGTCCGGCATAGATCAGCTGCCAGAAGAATGCCACAGGGAAATTCATAGCGGTTGTCTGGATCCATACAGCAACGAACTGATTTCCAGCATTCTTAAAAAGAATGGTAGCAGCAAGGCTCATAAGCGGACACATAAAAGCAACCGATGGAACGGAGATCGCAAGTATCATACTGAACGGATGGCAGGTTCTGAAATCAACCATACGGGCAGCACATGCAAAAGCAAGTTTGGATACGAGGAAGAAGTCAAGAATGAATGCGATTGGTCCCATTATGATCAGTTCATGAAAGGCGGCAGGAAAAACTGCGTTGGACATTCCACCCATATTAAGAGCGATGTTATAACAGATCATGGCGTATACCATGAAAAATACCATGATGATTGTAAAAATTACTTCCTGAAATTTGTTTTTTGGCATAAAAAAATCCTCCTTGAAATATTAATGATACAAGAGCATGTGTTGTTCGTTAATCATTCCGGGAGAATGTGCGTTTCCAATTAGACCATATTCAGTTCAATGGTTTTACATTATACTACATAAAAAAACAGATTGCAAGAAAAAAATAAAAAAAAACAATCCGAAAAAGGAGATTGATTCAAACGAAAGATTATTCGGTCTTACCAAAAGAAAGGCAGAAATAGCAAGAAAAAATGATTTTTTTATACATTCCAATAACTTTACAGACAGATATCGTTATGTTAAGCTTGAATGAAAAAGTAAATTCTACATTCTAATATACCTTGATTTTATGCGGGAT
>NZ_JAJBNQ010000032.1:0-46120 GCF_020538025.1 Blautia sp. MSK17_66 | reverse complement strand
CAATTCATCTCCCACCTGTAGAGGAAGGAGAATTCTTGCTATATATTATGTTAAAACCTGCAAGAAATTTAAACTTGACCAGGAAGCTTCTGTAAAAAATATAATGGAAGAGTTTTCCTTATCTGAAGAAGATGCCAGTAATTATGTGAAAAAATACTGGTAAGAAGGATATTAATACACAAATATGCCCCCTGAGGGATTTGTTTTATATTGCAGGTGAGTATCAGAAACTGGTGGATAATAAGTCTCTCTATTCCTCAGCATTGCAGAAAATACCGGCACCGAATTTTATTGTATTTTATAAAGGAAGAGGGAAATGCTATATCGGAAATGTAACGGGAAATAAAAAATATCAGATATCAGGTATTAGTGTTTCTTTTTTGCCGAGTTTGTAGTACAATTGAGACTAACTAATACAAAAGGAGGAAGGGTATGAAAAAGCTGATAACGATTACTCTGGCAGCAACGCTCAGTGTGGGAAGTGTAATGTCTGCATCGGCTGCGGATTTTACGGATTCTGCGGTTGTTACACAGGAGGAGACAGATTCCTGGTCAGAGGAGGGAGAAACAGATCTGAACTCTGAAATGGAAGCAGAGGAAACGGAGACAGAGGATCCTGCCACGGAAATTGAAGAGGATACGGAAGAGCCGGAAATTCTGGATGAGGACTTTGCATCAGAGGATGCACAGGCAGAGATTCAGGAGGAAGATGCAGATGAGACAGCGACTGAACTGGAATCAGGGGAAATTTCCGCGGAGGAGGAATTTACAGATTCCGAAGAAAGTATGGATGCTGTAGGGGCGTCTTCCGGAACCTGTGGAGACAATGTCAAATGGAAAATCAACGGAACGACTCTGACACTCAGTGGATCTGGTGCGATGTATAATTACTGGGGCAGTTCTTCTACTCCATGGAGTGATCAGAGAGAATATATTTCCAGGGTTGTGATCAGTGATAATATTACAACTATTGGAGATTGTGCATTCTATGAATTTAAAAATATTCGTTCCATCACAATTGGAAATAAGGTGACAACCATTGGCGAACGTGCATTTGAAGACTGCTATAATCTTCAGAGTGTTCGAATCGGAAATAAAGTTTCTATAATTAAACGTGCTGCATTCAGCGATTGTCAGAACTTATCTCAGCTTACTCTGGGAACATCCCTGGTCACTATTGAAAATTATGCGTTTGCAAATTGCAGTAATCTTCGGAAACTGACAATACCGGATAAGGTAGCAACGATTGGTTATGAAGCTTTTGCAGGTGCAACGAATCTGACATCTGTGAAACTGGGTGCATCTCTTAAAGAGATTGGAGGCTACGCTTTTGATGGATGTACTAATCTGGAAAGTCTTACGATGGGAAACAAACTAACAACCATCGGTTATCATGCTTTCAGAAACGCAGGTGCTTTGAAGTCTCTGACGATTCCGTCATCTGTTACAAGTATCGAATATGATGCATTTAGAAATTGTGTAGGTCTGGAAAAAGTAAGTATTTCTGGAGGCTGTGAAATCGGAAATCAAGCGTTTGAAGGCTGTATCTCATTAAAGACACTTTCTCTTGGAAGTAAAGTGACCAGTATTGGGAATTATGCGTTTAATGAATGTAATCTGACTTCTGTTACCATACCGAATAGCACTACGGTAATTGGAAATTATGCATTTGCAGAAAATGTGAATCTCAGTAAGCTTACGATCGGAAATAAAGTAGCAACGATTGGAAATTATGCATTCAATAATTGTAGTTCTCTTACAGAGGTAACAATCCCGGGCAGTGTGACAGAAATCGGAGAAGCTGCGTTCAGGGGTGCATCTAAGTTAAAAAAGGTATCTTTGAATTCCAGACTTGTAACGATTGGTTACAGTGCATTTCGCGAGTGCGTTTCACTTACATCGGTCAATATTCCGAGTAGAGTGAGCACTGTCAAGGATTCTGCGTTCCGTGACTGTAGTTCTCTTACATCTGTAAAGATTGGAAATTCCTGTACAAGCATTGGCGATTATGCATTTTCGGGAGACGCTGCACTGGAGAGTATAAGCTTTGGTGAGCACTTAAATTCTATTGGATATGAAGCGTTTTATAAATGTGCTTCACTGAAAACACTTTCTTTCAATGATAATCTTCTCAAAATAGGAAGCTATGCATTTCAGGACTGTAAAGGTATTACCAGTGTCCGTATGGGAAGTCATCTTACCAAGATAAGTGATGGTGCATTCCGGGGCTGTGATTCTCTTACGAAAGTTACGATCCATGCCAAAAATGTGGATATCAGTAATTACAATGTTTTTAACAAGGGTACGCAGCTTACTCTTCGTGGGTATGAGAATTCTACTGTGCAGAAGTATGCGGTTTCCAACAACAACCGTTTTGAGAAGATCACTACTTCTAAATTGGATGCGAAGGCCTTCTCGCTTAAGACTACTTCCTATACCTGGACGGGTGGATACTTCTATCCGCAGGTTGCCTGCACGAATGGTCTGCTTCAGAATGTAGATTATAAGGTGGAATACGATTACAACAGCAATGCGGGAACGCATACGATTGAGGTTTACGGAATCAATGATTATACGGGCAGTGTTTTTCTGAAGTATACAGTTGCCAAGTCAGGACAGACTCTGACGGGTTCGAATACAGCCAAAAAGACTGGCGCCACAAAGCCTTTTAAGCTGGATGTGAAACGTACCAAAGGTGATGGTAAACTCACGTATTCTTCCAGCAATACGAAGGTTGCAACAGTCGATAAAAATGGACAGGTTACGATCAAGGGCAGTGGCAAAACCATCATCACAGTCAAGGCAGCGGCTACCAGAAACTGCAATGCGGCAGCCAAAAAAGTGACTCTGACTGTGACGAAAGCATCTCAGAAGATTTCAGGGGTGGCATCTTCCTATACTAGAAGATATTCTTCCAAAAGTCTGACGATCAGACCAAAGGCAGCAGGAAAAATCACCTATGTTTCCAGCAACAAAAAAATTGCCCAGGTATCTTCCAAAGGAAAGATCACATTCCGAAGAAAAGGTACTGTAAAGATTAAAATTAAGGCGGCTGCAACTTCTAAGTACAATGCCACATCAAGAACCATCACAATAAAAATCAAATAACGTTTATAACGGAGACAGGTACCGGATTTTTTTCTTATGGAAGAATCCGGTACGCTTTTTTATTATTAAAAATCCAGTGAATTCCATTGACATTGCAGGATTAAACGACTATCATTAAAACAGTATGTTTTTCAGCAGGTACAATCCTATCACCGAAGGTGACATGGAATGGATTTTGACCAAGTTGTTGTGAACGGAGTGAACAGTAACGTAAATGAGGCTGTTTTTTGTAACAATATTGCAGAAAAAGATACAGGAGGAACACAAAGGAGTAAAATATCATGACAATATCCATGATAGGGATAGATCACGACAGAGCACCGGTAGACGTCCGTGCCCTGTTTGCATTTACAAAGAAAAATGCCGGAGAGGCAATGGAACAACTGAAAGAGAGAGCAGGCATTCATGGCTGCATTATTTTATCTACCTGTAACCGTCTGGAAATCTGGGCGAGTCATGAGGATGATCAGGAGTTTTCACTGTATCGGTGTCTTTGCGAACTCAAGAATATACAGGATCCTTCTTACGAAGAATATTTTATCTCAAGACAGGATAAAGAAGCAGTCGAGCATCTTTTTTATCTGGCAGGAGGTCTGAAGTCTCAGATTCTTGGCGAAGACCAGATCCTTACGCAGATCAAGGATGCCCTCAATCTGGCGAGAGAGCACTTTACGACAGACGGCGTTTTGGAAGTTCTTTTCCGTATGGCAGTAACAGCAGGGAAGAGGATCAAGACAGAGGCACCGATGGCACATGGAAATCCATCTGTGATCCATCAGGCGGTCAGTACTTTGAGAGAACAGGGATATGACATGCATGGAAAAACCTGCATGGTTATCGGAAACGGAGAAATGGGCAAGGTTGCGGCACAGACACTTCGGGATGCCGGAGCAAATGTCACAGTGACAGTCCGTCAGTACAGAAGCGGTATGGTGAGCATTCCGATCGGGTGCAGCCGGATCCATTATGGCGAGCGTATGGGATTTCTGCCGAAATGTGATGTGGTAGTCAGTGCGACAGCCAGTCCGAATTATACGCTGCGCAGGGAACTTTTTCAGGATATTACCCTGACGAAACCGCTGCTTCTTCTGGATCTTGCTGTGCCGAGAGATATTGAACCGGCACTTGCGAAGGAAGAGGGAATTACACTGTATGATATGGACAGTTTCCGCACAGAAAGGATTTCACCGGAATCTATGGAAAGCATCACAAAGGCCGGTGAGATCGTCAGAGAACAGATGGATGAATTTTTTCAGTGGCTGGATGGCAGGGATGTAATCCCGAGGATCCAGGAGATCAGAGAGGAAGCGGTGCAGGATCTGAACCTTCGTATCCACAAGATTCTTAAGAACACACCGATGGAGGATTCTGACCGTACAAATCTCTTAAATGCAGTAGATACTGCAGCAGGCAAGGTAGTCAATAAACTTATTTTTGGACTCCGGGACAGTCTGAATCAGGATACTTTTCTGGAGTGCGTGGCAGGACTGGAGAAATTATATGAAGAATAAGCGTTTTTTTCCAATGTTTGTAGATCTGTCAGATAAAAAGATTGTAGTAGTAGGTGGTGGAAATATAGCAACCAGAAGGATCAAGACTCTGCTGCAGTTTACCAGAAACATTACAGCAGTAGCTCCAAAGACAACGATGGAGCTCCATGAACTTGGCAAGGCGGGTTTTGTAAATCTGATCAACAGACCGGTGAAGCGTTCTGATTTCACTATGGCGTTTATGGTGATCGCTGCGACAAATGACTGGAAACTGAATGATGAGATCTACCGTGTCTGTAAGGAAGAGGGAATCTATGTCAACGTTGCAGATGACAAGAGTAAATGTGATTTTTATTTCCCGGGAATTTATATGCAGGACGAGGTTGTTGTGGGAATTACAGCAAGCGGACTGAATCACAAAAAAGCAAGGAAAGTCCGTGTGGCAATTCAGGAGGCAATGGAGGCATCTGATAATGAAGAATAAGATTACGATCGGAAGCAGAGAAAGCAAGCTCGCGGTACTGCAGAGCGAGATGGTCCGGGATTACATAAAAAACCATGATCCGGAACTTGAGGTAGAAATTCTGACCATGAAGACAACAGGGGATAAGATTCTTGACCGTACACTGGACAAAGTCGGCGGCAAGGGCCTTTTTGTAAAAGAACTTGATCATGCTCTTCTTGATGGAAGAACGGAGCTTTCCGTACACAGTCTGAAGGATATGCCGATGGAAGTTCCGGCAGAACTCCCGCTTCTGGCTTTTTCAAAAAGAGAGGATCCGAGAGATGTACTGGTGCTTCCAAAGGGGGTGACAGAACTGGACAGATCCAAACCTCTTGGCTGTTCCAGCCTCAGAAGAACCCTTCAGCTTCGGGAATTGTATCCGGATATGGAGATAAAGAGCATAAGGGGAAACCTTCAGACAAGACTTCGTAAACTGGATGAAGGACAGTATTCAGGACTGATCCTGGCAGCAGCAGGTCTGAAACGTCTCGGACTGGAAGAGAGGATCAGCCGGTATTTTACAGAAGAAGAAATGCTCCCGGCAGCAGGGCAGGGGATTCTGGCAGTGCAGGGACGGACCGGTGTGGACTATGCATTCCTGGATGGTTACTGTGATGCGGATGCGTGGAGTGCAGGATGTGCGGAGAGAGCCTTTGTACGTTGTCTGAATGGCGGCTGTTCTTCTCCGGTAGCTGCCTTTGGAACGGTTGAAGGAGAGATGCTGTTTCTCCGTGGGCTCTATTATAATGAAGAAACAGGAAACTGGTTTAAGGACAGTATCCTTGGAAACAGGAAGGATGCAGAGGAACTGGGAATTACACTTGCAGAACAAATGAAAGAATCCGACAGAACAAAGCAGGATAAAGGTGAGGCAGAATGAAACAGGGAAAAGTATGGCTTGTAGGAGCAGGGCCGGGAGATATCGGTCTTTTTACACTGAAGGGAATGGAAATCCTCTCCCAGGCAGATGTTGTTGTCTATGACAGTCTGGTGGGACAGGGTGTGCTTGCGAAAATACCTCCTTCTGCAAGACTCATTAATGTAGGGAAGCGTGCGGACAGGCATACCATGAAGCAGGAACAGATCAATCAGGTGCTTCTTGAGGAAGCGCAGAAGGGATACCGGGTAGTAAGGCTCAAAGGCGGAGATCCGTTTCTGTTCGGAAGAGGCGGAGAGGAACTGGAACTCCTGACTGCGAATGGGATTCCTTATGAAGTGGTCCCGGGAGTGACTTCCTCGATCGCTGTGCCGGCATACAACGGCATTCCGGTGACACACAGAGATTTCTGTTCCTCTGTCCATATCATTACAGGACACAGAAGAGCAGGACGAGAATATGATATTGATTTCCAGGCACTTGTCAATACCAGGGGTACTCTGGTATTTCTGATGGGAATCGCAGCACTGAACGATATCTGTCAGGGACTTCTAGATGCAGGAATGGATCCAAAGATGCCGGCGGCTGTGCTTCAGAAAGGGACGACCTCCGACCAGAAGCGGGTGGTTGCGACCGTTGCGACGCTTAAGGAAGAGGTGGAACGACAGGGAATCGAGACTCCGGCAATCATCGTGGTTGGCAGAGTGTGCCAGCTTTCTGAGGAGTTTGGCTGGTATGAAAGACTTCCGCTCGCGGGCTGGAAGGTTCTTGTGACACGACCGAAGGGGAGAAGTTCCCGCACGGCGGATGAACTCCGAAGAAAGGGAGCGGAGGTACTGGAGCTTCCGTCCATCCGGACAGTTCCTCTGGAGGACCAGAGCAGACTGCATCAGGCACTTGAGAAGATGGAGCAGTATCAGTGGCTGGTGTTCACAAGTCCGACAGGTGCAGAGGTTTTCTTTGAGAAAATGTTTGCAGAGAAAAAGGACATCCGTTGTCTTTCTTCTCTTAAAGTAGCTGCGATCGGACAGGGAACAGCCAAAACACTGGAGCAGAGAGGAATCCTGGCAGATTTGATCCCGGAGGTTTACGATGGAGATTCTCTGGGAGAAGCTCTGGCACAGAGGCTTGACGGTGGTGAAAACATCCTGATCCCGCGTGCCTCAAAGGGAAATGCGAATCTGGTTAAGATTCTCATGGAACGTGGAGCACAGGTGGATGATATTCCGACCTATGATACTGTATATGAGAAAAATCCGCTGATCGATGTGGCAGCAGAAATAAAAGCGGGCGGAATCGACTGTGTGGTATTTACCAGTGCATCCACGGTAAAAGGCTTTGTGGAAAGTACGGGACTTTCTGATTATTCACATGTGACAGCAGCATGTATCGGCAAGCAGACAAAAGCAGCGGCAGACAGCTATGGAATGAAGACATATATGGCTGCAAAGGCTACGATCGATGATTTGACGACACTTGTTGAAAAAATAAAGACAAACGTAACTGATTCTTCCACAGACTGAGTGTACAGAACAGTTACAGATAGGAGTGACAATAATGGATCTGATTCAAAGACCAAGAAGACTGCGTGGCAGTGAAACTCTGCGAAAAATGGTAAGGGAGACAAGAATTGATAAATCTTCTCTGATCTATCCTCTTTTTGTTAAGGATGGACAGAATATTGAGGAAGAAATTCCGTCCATGGAAGGACAGTTTCGATACAGTGTGGACCGTCTTCCATATGAACTGGAACGTCTGACAAAAGCCGGCGTCAGCAGTATCATGCTGTTTGGAATCCCGGATCATAAGGACGAGGTCGGAAGCGGAGCCTACGATGAGAATGGTATCGTGCAGAGAGCTCTTCGTGAAGCCAGAAAACAGTTTCCGGATCTCTATTATATCACAGATGTATGCATGTGTGAGTACACTTCTCATGGACACTGCGGTGTTCTCTGCGGACATGAAGTTGAGAACGATGCAACTCTGGAGCTGCTTGCCAAAACAGCTCTCTCCCATGTAGAGGCAGGTGCAGATATGGTAGCACCATCTGATATGATGGACGGACGTGTTCGTGCGATCCGTGAATGTCTGGATAGAGCAGGACATAAGGAAGCACCAATCATGTCCTATGCAGTGAAATATGCATCCGCTTTTTACGGACCGTTCCGTGATGCGGCAGGCTCTGCACCGTCTTTTGGAGACCGCAAGAGCTATCAGATGGATTATCATAACCGGAGAGAGGGAATGAAGGAAGCACTGACAGATATTGAGGAAGGTGCAGACATCATCATGATCAAGCCGGCAATGTCCTATCTTGACATGGTTTCAGAAGTATATAAGGCAACCAATGTCCCGATCGCAGCTTACAGTGTCAGCGGTGAATATGCGATGGTCAAAGCGGCAGCCAAGATGGGATGGATCGATGAAGACAAGATTGTCTGTGAGATGGCAGCAAGTGCTTATCGTGCAGGAGTTTCTATCTATCTGACCTACTATGCAAAAGAATTGGCACGTTTCATTGATGAAGGGAGAATTGGATGATGACGAAATCTGAATCTTTATTTGAGAGAGCGGTCAAAAGAATTCCGGGCGGTGTAAACAGTCCGGTAAGAGCATATGGAGCCATCGGTGAGGCACCTCGTTTTATTGAGCGTGCAGATGGATGTTATATTTATGATGTTGATGGCAATAAATATATCGATTACATAGATTCCTGGGGACCGATGATTCTTGGACATAACTTCCCGGCTGTACGTGAGAGCGTTCTGAAGGCCTGTGAGAAGGGGCTCAGCTTTGGCTGTGCAACAGAGATAGAAGTTGAGATGGCGGAATTTATCTGTGAGCGCATCTCTCATGTTGAAATGGTGCGTATGGTCAATTCCGGTACGGAGGCAGTTATGAGTGCGATCCGTACTGCAAGAGGATTCACAGGAAGAGATAAGATCATCAAATTTGCAGGATGCTATCACGGACACAGCGATGCGCTTCTGGTAAGTGCAGGTTCTGGTGTGATGACAAGTGGTGTTCCGGACAGTGCAGGAGTTCCGAAGGGATGTACTAGGGATACCATGACAGCTGTTTACAATGATCTTGACAGTGTCAGAGCTCTTCTTGAAGAGGCACCGGAGCAGGTTGCAGCGGTGATTGTGGAACCGGTCGGTGCAAATATGGGTGTGGTTCCGCCGAAGAAAGGATTCCTTGAGGGGCTTCGTACTCTGTGCGATCAGTATGGTGCACTTCTGATCTTTGATGAGGTGATCACAGGTTTCCGTCTTGCATTTGGCGGAGCGGCAGAATATTTCGGAGTAAGACCGGATATGGTGACCTATGGTAAGATCATCGGAGCCGGAATGCCGGTCGGTGCTTACGGTGGAAGAAAAGAGATCATGGAGATGGTTTCGCCGGCAGGCCCTGTATACCAGGCAGGTACCTTAAGTGGAAATCCGATTGCTATGGCAGCAGGACTGACTCAGCTTAAATACCTCTATGAGCATCAGGAAATTTACAAAGACCTGGAGGTTAAAGGACAGAAATTATATGGAGGTATCGAAGAAATCCTGAAAGAAACAAACAGTCCGTATCAGATAAACCATGTTTCTTCTCTTGGAAGTATTTTCTTTGCAACAGAAGAAGTCAAAGATTATGCATCTGCCAAAACTTCTGATACCAGGGCATTCTCAGAGTATTTTCTGTATATGCTCAAAAACGGAATCCATCTTGCACCGTCACAGTTTGAGGCAATGTTCCTTTCTGTGGCACATACGGATGCCGTCCTGGAAGAAACGCTGGATAAAGTAAGGGCATTTTTTGTAAAATAAATACATCAAGTATAGGATAAAATAAGCAAGCATTCGAAAACACACGCAAAATGCGGAAAAAGCCTGTAAAATCAATGGTTTGCAAGTGACTGATAGGACGATTTAGAGTGAATAAATGCAAGATAAACAGGAACGGTTAGTCACAGTTAGTCACAAAATGGAACCCTTATTTTTTCGATTTCCGTGCGGAGTTCTTCCAGAGTCCTATGCCCATATACGGCGTTTGTGATATCATTTCCAAAAGAATGCCCAAGCATTCGTTTACGATCATTTTCACGAACGCCGTATTTTTCACATAAAGCAGAAAAAGTGTGCCGGCAGTCATGAGGAGTGTGCTTCGGGTTTCCGACAATTCCCAATCGTTCCAATGTTGGATAGAAATGTGCACGCCGGTGATGCGTCTGTGTGTAAGGATAGAGTTTTCCATTTTGAGACAAAACTTTTTGCTTGGCAAAATCATAAATCGCAGGATGAATTGGAACAACTCTGTTTTTTCCAGACTTTGTCTTGATACCGCCCTGAAAATAATGTTCTTCAAGGTTAGTTGTTAATTTAAGGACTTCACCAATTCTCCAGCCAGAATAACACATAATGAGAATAAGCTGCACTTCTGGATCATCCGTATTGCACCACAGGATCTGCAGTTCCTGATCAGAAAAAGGCGTTCCGTGTTCCACGTCATCCTTTGAGTTTATAGTTACATACAATGCTTTATTTTCAGAGACGATTTCTGCATAGATGGCATATTTGTACATTTGCTTAAAAAGTATCAAGAGTGCGGAGAGACTCGACTTTTTCAGTGTGCAGTCATCAATCACCTTTTGCAGATCAGGGGCTTTCAGGTCTTCAAATATGCATTCGTGGATAGAGGCAGTTCTTTTGTATGCAGACTGGTAAGATGCTTTGGAACTACGGGATAATTCAGTATCTTCTGGAAATTTCCATGCCATAAACTGTTCGTATACTTCAGAGAATGTAAATTTATGTATTTCCGGATGCTTTTCTTCCACACCTTTAATTGTATTGTAATCTGAGATAATACGATGTATGAGAGAATCTACATCTGTTGTAGGAGATATTTCAAGGGTTTCTTCCATGCCTGGCTGATATGTTCCCGCTTTATAGGCAGTAAGAACCGTAAATCCTTTCAGATAATCATCCACATAACAGATTGCCGGTGGACGGACTGTTTTTCCGGTTTTATCAATGGTAGCTGGTGGATGCACGGCATAACAATTTCGCCGCCCTTTACCAAGATACCGGATGCTCCCGAAGTTATTTGGCAGTTTGGGATATTTCTTTCTTTTTGCCATAATATCATCTTCCTTTCTTAAAATTGGGTACAAAAATAGCAGACACACAAATGTTCTGGTTGTATGCCTGCTCCGAAGATGATACAATATGTTTGCGAAATGAGTATCTCTTCGGAGATCTGAGCCGGTTCCTGTTGGCGCGGGAGCCGGTTTTTTTCATTGCTTTTTATTTGACTGGAGCATTAAATATTGCTGAATATTTTTTATTATAGTCATTTCCAGCATACATATCCATATAGATTTTCAGATTACCTATGTGATCTACGCCGATACAAGATTGAGCATGACATTTAGCACCAACAGGAATCTCCTGAGGATAATAAGTTGGAGAATTCGGATATTCATATCCAATATATCCTTGAGAATCAATTATCTTGGAATCAATAGACCCTAAATCTATATACAAGCCATCCATAAAATTACTTGTATATCCAATATTTTCATAAGTGTAATCAATAAGATACACAGCAGCAGGATATAAATCAGAATAAGGGTTTCTTTCATCCATTTCAGAAACAGAATTAATGGTTAAACGCCATTGTCCAGGTACAGCCCAAGTTTGACCCAAGGTATATGTTTGGACAACCGGTTTTTGAGGTTGTGGTGTAGGAGTAGGAGATGGTTTAGGGACGGTTACTGATTGAGTAAATTTATAAGTAGAAACCCTGGCTGTGATAAAAACAGTACCAGATTTTTTAGCAGTAGCTTTACCACTAGAACTAATGGAAACTACAGATTTATTAGAAGAACTCCATCTTATTTTCTGTTTGGTTCCAGTTATTTTAAACTGAAAAGATTTTCCTTTAGTAATGAAACCAGTTTTACTAGATAATTTAGGAGTTTCTACAATTAATCTACATTTATATACGGTGCGTCCTTTTTGTGCAGTAATGGTAACTTTTCCATTTTTCTTGGCAGTTACGATGCCTGAGGAAGTAACTGTAGCTATTTTTTTATTCGAAGTTTTCCATTTGTATTTTGATCCGGATACTTTAAATTTTGCTCTTTCTGTTCTACATATATAGGCAGTAACGGTTTTCCCTCTTTTTAATGTGATAGCCGATCTGTAGCCTCCGGCTGAAAGAGAGCCGCTTGAGGAATAGTTTTGCGAATTGCCGCCTCCGTCACTGAAATCTGCATTCCCGGCGTAAACGGGGATGCATGATAAAATTATGCATAGAGTCAATAGTAACGAAAGACAAATACTTTTTCTTTTCATTGAAAATCCCTCCTAAGTATAGTGTTTTATTAAAACGCTGAAGCGAATTAATTTGTTGTAATCATTCGCATAACTGCGAACGGTTCAAAATAAATAACATAATTATCAATAGCAGTACACACGCCGTATTTAGATCTATAGCACTGTATAGCTTTTTTCAGATATTCTTCTGTAGCATCCAGAAAGTCTGCCATTTCATACAAATTCCTGCATCCAGCTTCATAAGCCCGGATAAGCCCGGCCAATCCAATTTTGAGGTTATAACCATATAATCTGGCACGATATTCCTGTTTCTGTTTCATAATATTATCCTGATCCAAAATATCCCCGGAACTGGTGTAATGGTGACCAAGTTCTTCAGCCAGAACACAGGATTTCTCGGCTTGTGTTTCTATATCTTTTCGGATTGCTATCCGTTTTCCTTTAAGCAGACCGTCATGATCTGTCAGAGGATGTTCTTTTACTGCCAGACCATTCTGATCGGCAGCAGTTAAAAGCTGTTCGTAGGTCAATAAGTATCACTCCTTAAGCTATTTGTTATAACAGATATCAGCAGAAAAAGCGAGTCTCCCCGAAACGTTCTATCCATTCATTGATAATTTCAGCACTGTTTGCCTCAACAACACGAATCAATCGTTTTAATACCTGTTCCGGAATTCGGGAATTGTTATTGCATACGATAACCTTGCCAGTACTTGTTATCCAGAATTTTGTAGCGGTAGGAGTAGCACGTCCTTCTGAAACGTGCACATGAACAGGTTCAAGAGGATCCCCTTCATTTGACCAAAAGTAGATACTATATGGACCGATTCTAAGAATTTGCGGCATTCAGAATTCCTCCCTCCTGAGAAAATTCAATAATAAGATGAGCGTTGTTTCGAATAAGCTGTTTAAAATATGTCATTTCCTGGTCGGAATATCCTTTTATATCTTCCCACTTATATTCTGGCAACCAGCAGGTGGCATTATGAAAACCACCAAAATCATCCGGCGTTTCAATATAAACTTTAACCTTGCCGTCTGGTTTCATTTCAGAATGCGTAATTTCTGTGTCATCATTAAGAGTCATAAATGGATACATCATAATAATATTCTCCTTCCTTTTAATCCCATCGGGAATCATCATTCATAATATCAATATCATGCTGTACACCCTCCGGTGTCTGCTCAACGTCTGTACGGGCATGGGCGGCGAGAACATCTTCCTCCATTTGCTGAGCGGAGAGAAGACTTTTTGAATAGGTGAGGACCTTACCTTGATTATGCGGAGATAATTGTTCATATACTGCAGTGAGTTCCCGCGTTTTTGAATAGGCACCTATAGTTTCTGGCAATAAAGTTGTTTGGCTGGTTCGACCAAGTAAAAAATCTGTATCTACATTGAAATAGTCAGCTATCTTTTCGAGAGTTTCAAAATCAGGTTCCCTTGCACCGGTTTCATACATTCCGATAGTGCTGCGAGAAATACCTATCTTTTCAGCCATTTCATTTTGCGTCAGGTTAGATGAAAGACGCAACTGACGGAATACGTTTTGGAAGTTTCCCATAATGCCCCTCCTGTGTAGTTTCTAAAATCATGTTATCACAGAACGTGATAAAAGTAAATACAAAAATGTCACGAATAGTGATTGACAAAAGACACAGATGGTGATATATTTCAATTAGTCACAAAACGTGACAGAAAGGAGGGGTAATGGTGATTCCATACGGAAAAAGGTTGATAGAATTACGGGGGAATAAAAGCCAGGCGGAAGTGGCAAAAGGCATAGGAATTGCTACATCTACGCTTGGAATGTATGAAACACAGCAAAGAACTCCTAGAGATTCTATTAAAATTGCAATTGCAAATTATTATGGAAAAACTGTGCAAGATATTTTTTTTACTCCGTAATGTCACGAAAAAGGACAAATAAATTTAATACCAGAAAGGAGTGAAATGAAAACGAATAAGGTAAGATACCAAGACATGACAGAAAGTGAGAGAAACGAGCTTATTGCCTACACAGCAGGAATGGAAGCGCATTCCAGTGAGAATATTGAGAAATTACGGAAGGCGCAGACATCCCTACAGGCTATTGTAGTTCTGGACACAGTGTTGTTATTAATTATTTTAACAATGATATTACTGCACATATAGCAGAAGTTCCAGCGAAAATAGTGTTGAGTATTAATAATCCTTTGATCCAGAACCATTCTGAGCGTTTTTGCCTTTTTAATTGTTTTTCACGTTCAAGAGTAGGAAGTACATATTTTTTGTAAGCTTCGGATTTTTCAAATTCTTTTAATGATTCTTTTGAAATTCCAGCGATTGAGGATGGATCAGGAAAATCGGGAAACTCAGGGATGAAATTAAAATGTTCAAAAGTTTTTTTATCCATGGACATTCTCCTTAGGTTAAGTATTAGGCATACCAATGCCTATATCACAAGAGTAGGAAAGTTGTGGTGAAATGTCAATAGTTTAATACCAGAAAGGAGTGAACAAAATGGACAGAGCAACACTGCGGGTTTCTACGTATATAAGACAAAAAGGATTTAATTTGTCGGATATATCACGGAAAACGAAAATTCCGTATATGGCATTATATGACAGCCTTTTTAATGAAAAAAGAAATCGCGATTTACGAGCGGACGAATTTCTGACACTGTGCAAACATCTTGATGTCAATCCGATAAGTTTTGCGGATAATTCGTACGAAAGAAGGGCAGTTTAGATGGACAATACGAAGAAAGAAATAGATCACCTGCGTAAGCAAATAAGAAGTTTGGGGACTGCTTTAGTGCTTACACAGGTGACTATGATAACTTTACTTATTATTTGGAGCTGTCAGTATCTTCAGCTTCTTCGGAACTATCAAGATCTTTTGCAGTCGATGCAGTTGTGTCTTGAATCTGTGAAAACTGTTTATTCTGTTCTTCAACAGCTTCTTTTAACTCCTTGATGGATTCGGCTTCACTGGAAGAAGAAACATCTACATTATGGAGAAGCTGCTGTAATAACTCGTTCTGGGAGCGTTGAAGCTGAAGCTGGGCTTCTTCGATTTGCATTTGCTTAGTCTGCGTTGCTTGTGATGACTTTGATTGGATAATAGAAAGCGAAATCGAGACCATTGCACTGAGGATTATTCCTATAATAGCAACGAAAGTGGATGTAGGAATTTTTATTCTATGATTTCCAAGAGGAATGTAAACAGAATCGGGTAATTCATATGTTTTGATGACAGATTCATCGGCGATTACAAAATCGTCTTCGGATAAATCGCTAAAATTATCAGGGCAGTTTGATTCCGGTGCGCTGTCTGCAAGCTGTTGTTGAAGATCTTGGAGTGAAATTATAGCTTTTAGAGATTCATTCAAACTGTTGTACATACCGGCTGTTATATTATCGCGTACACTGGCCGTTATAGCTTCGGACATTTGGGAAAGAGAGTCGGCAAGTGATGAAAACATAGCAGGCGTGTACGACTGAAGAAATTGCTTGTAAGGTTTGACTATTTCTTCTTGAAGCTGTTGTATTTGAGCAGTTAACACTTCAGGAGAAAAAACAGTTTGCAAATATTCAGAATATACACTTGAAAGTCTGTTCAAAGAATCTTGTAGTTCTGAACATATGAAAGGGTTGAATTTTTGAGAGTTTCCCATAGATACCTCCTAGAGTAAATATTCAGGCATGCCAGTGCCTGTGATTAAAAGATAGGAGATAAGCAAGAAAAAGTCAATGGTTTAAGACCAGAAAGGAGTGAGATGAAATGATGAGTGAAAAAACAATGGTACCTAAGTTAATGATTGCAGCAGTTGAACGTTCAACTTATGTATTTCTGGAAGGGAAATGTATTAGCGAAGGAGTTGAAGATCTAAAATACTCAGCGAGGGACGAAAAAGGAAACCTTTGTCCAACCTTAGATCTGAAGCTTGATGTTAAAAATTTTTCTTTTGAATCAGGAATGAGTATTGAAGAATTTATGAAAAAAAGTACAGAATTTCAGGAAATGTTCCAGCAGTCCGATCAGGAAAAGAAGGAACTGCTGGAACCAAAGGAAGAGGTTTAATCTTCTTCTTTCAGGACATCAAGGTTAATGGTTATAGTGCCGAGGATATTCTGAAAATCATCTTTCCAGGACACATATCCTTTAGCCATCAATTCTTCGAGCGCAGCTGAGTGATTAGGAACGCTCATGTATTCAATAAAATCGAAAGAATTGTTGCCGGTTGTTTTATACAATTCGGCAAGATGTTTCATGAAAGCCATAGCATCTGGACTTAACATACGTATTCTCCTTTCATATGTACTTGGGTATGCCAGTACCCTGTATTTGTAGGATAGAAGCAATGAAGAGGAGAGTCAATAAAGTTCATTCGACAATCTAATTAAATCTTTATAAAACCGCGAGAATCATGTCGTAAAACGAAAGGAGTGAGAGTACATGAGCGCAGTAGATGACTATATCAAACAGAATGCAGAACTTCACCAGTTTGCAGCAGAAGTCGCGAGAATCATTTCAGGAATCCCGCCGATGCCAGAATTTTCGACAGAACGTCTGACTGTAGATGATGTAAGCAAGATGATAGGGATTCCGACATCATCAGTTCGAGCAGGGATCGTATATGGATGGCTTCCGATCGGAACTGCCACTCGAAACAACAAGGTTGTAAAAAGTCTTACCGGAGAAAAAACATCTTTTTTTATATCGCCACGGAAGTTGTATGAAGAAACCGGCTATGTATGGAAAGGTAAGGCCGCATTATCAGGAAAGGAGACAACATGAAAGATTTAATGGATTCCGTTCTGATCGGAACCTTGACTACATACTTGCCCTTCTGGATCATCGACAGCACCGTCCAGAGAATCGTTTTGGCAATAGGGGTGTCCATGATGATCTATGCAGGAAAGTTATGGCAGATGGAGAGAAGGGAAAAACGGAAATGAAGCAGGGAAGACTTACCGTAAAGAATCCGAATGGCAAAACTTATCGTATCCCCGCCAGCAGAGCCGGATCAGTCAGAATGGAGTGGCAGCAGGACCAGACCGTTTTATACGGGAACATTGCTGACAGACTGGGGGCTTATGAAGATCTGGGATCACCGGAAGAATTTGCTGAATTGTTGAAACTTTACAGAAAATAAAAAATGGTTCGTGCATAGGCAGTGCACGAACCAAGGCTGTGTCCTCCGGACAAACAAAAAACCTAAATACACTATAGCATCCGGAGGTCATAGCGTCAAGAGTCTGCAGGAGAAATCCTGTTTTTATTTTACTTCATAACGGGGGATGAACCGCCGTATTACAACTCGATTAAGATATTAAAGTTAGGACATAAGCTATGGCGATAAAGAGGAAAGAGTATAAGTTCCAGAGAGGACGGATTGTTGAGATACAGGAGTTCCATGATGGGAATTATGGTGGACCCGGAAAGAAGAGAATAAAGAGGAAAAAGCCAACCGAAGAACAGATGCGTCTGGTGAATGCAAAGAATAAAGCTATGAGATGCCGGCACAAGATGCTGGAGTATCTGGATCAGGGAGATTGCTTTGGCGACTGGACATATGCGATAACAAATCGTCCTCTGGACATGAAAGCCGCACTGAAAGATTTTCAGAAAGCAATCCGGATAGTAAGAGATGAATATCACAAAAGAGGATATGAGCTCTTCTGGTTCCGGAATATTGAAAGAGGCACCAAGGGAGCATGGCATATCCACTTTGTAGTAAATGAGATCGGAGATACTGCAAGTATCATGAAGAAAGCATGGAACAAAGGCGGTACATATACAGTGGCAATCAAAAATGAGCCGAAAGTATACGATGAAGATTTTACGAAGCTGGCGGAATATATGACGAAGGATGAGCATACCAGGGAAGAAAAGAAAGACGGAACCCCGGGCAAACCGCGGATCCGTGAAGCAAGTTATAACACAAGCCGTAATATGCCTTTAAAGAAACCTCATGTGGACAAGCTGCAAAGATGGAAACGAGAGGTAAAGCCAAGAAAAGGATATTATATCATATCCGCTTATGAGGGAATCAATCCGGCTACGGGATATAAATACCGGAGATACGTCATGGCACGTTTTCCGGAAAAAGTAAAGCTGAACAGGAGGATTTAAAATTGCAGGAGGTACATATTTTCTTGGTCGTGTCTTCACACGCTCCCAGAATGAAGAGAGGCTCCTATCATTACATGCTGTGCTGCCCTGGAAGCAGTAAGCCTCCACTTGAGGGCAGGGGACAGGAAAAGAACATCACAGGACATCGGCTGATTCTGAAATGTGCGGTTGCAGCGATGGATCGCATGACCAGATCAGCAGTGATCACAATCCATACAGATAGTGAATACCTTGCAGAAGGTCATGGAAGGCTTGCTTCCTGGCGGGAAAATGACTGGAAGAAGTCTAATGGACAGAAGATCCGGAACAGCGACTTATGGAAGCTGCTGGAAGAGAAGTTCAAGACCCATGCAGTACGCTTCCGTGTGGAGTCGATGCTCCCATATACAAAAAGCCCGCCTATTTGAAAGAAATAAGGCTTTTGGGGACTTTCAACATAAAAATGTGGATAAAAAACCAAAAGACATGCTCTATTTGAAAGAAATCAGGGAAAAAGCATGTGGAAAAGCCGAAATCGAAAACAGAATTTGAAGATTGTTTGCGATTTTGCAGGAAAAATCCAGGCAAAACCGGAAGGCTTCCGAATAGGACGTGTCCGCGAGAGGAGAAAAAAGAAATGTATGACAAATTTGGAGAAATGAGCAGCTACAAGGAAATCAATGAGCTTGCAGAAAACCTGGCCAATGAGGGCGATATCGAGAGCCTGCACGAAATGGCAAAGGAGAACGGGATCCCGGAGGACTTTGTAGACCTGTATCTGGAAGGTGAGATTCCAAAGCTCTGCGATGCTCTTATTGCAGCTGTGGGGAAATTAGAAGTTGAGGCAGGAGACCTGAAATTAACGGGACTCATGAAGGATTGGGTGGAATACATCAAAGGGCTGTGCATGGAAAATGAGATGATCGCTCATCAGATCCGCAAAGCAGGGAAAAGTCTGAAAGGATGCATGGCAGTGCTCCTGAAATATTCATTTGAGAACAGAACGAGTGTGCCCAAAGAGATTGTCAAGGAGGCAAAGATCAGTGCGAGCAGAGTGGATTTTGGAGTTCCAGGCATGGCAGAAGCCAAAAAGATGATCAAAGACTATTATCTTGGAGGCGTGAAATGAAAAAGAAAGCAATTGAGAGAATTCCTTATCTGGGCTTGAAGAAGAAACTCAGACAGAAAGACGCCAAGTATATCGGCATAACAGCGATCAGGATCGTAGGACATGAAAAGCATCTTTTCCTGGAAATGTACCGTAATGCAAAGAATCAGGCAGAACCGCTGGTACGGGTTGTCCTGAACAAGAAAGAATTTGGAACATACATTCCGGAGAATGGGGAGTGGAACAGACGGAAGATCATGCCGGATGAATATTATGATGCATACTTTATCTGGGAAACTCCGGGAGAACGTGGGTGTACGCAGAAAGAACTGGAGAAGCAGAACATTCTTCAGAACCCGGAAGATCTGGAAAGGATCAAAAAATTCTGCAAGGGCGTGGAGGTCTGGGATGACCATAAATGGTGGAAGTACATATACCGTTATGAGCAGAATATATCGATCACTGCCAGACCCAAAACAGAAGAAAGAAGATACGAACGTCGCCAGAATGCCCTCAATGACCGGATCAGCCACACAAAAGAACTGCCGGAGAAGAAAATCCTGGAAACGGCAGACAGTCTTTATTTTCATCATGCCCATTACCTGTACTACAAGAAACGGGGATGCTTTGCACAGATAGCCTGCAGTAAATGTGGTGGAGTAATGACTGCCAGATGGAAAGAGGGAATTTCTTTTGAGAGTCAGTTACAGTGCGGCATAGAAGAACCAAGAGAAGGAAAAGCTGGAACCTGCCCGTTATGCGGAGCACATGGCGAATACAAATGCCAGGGCAAGGTGAAAGGATATCACAGCAAGAGCATTCATCTGTTCCTTGGGCAGAAGTACAAAGATCGAGGAATGGTTCTGCGTTATATAAAAGTGACGAAAAAATGGTGTTTAGGGATGATCGGAGGCGAGAACGGCCCGGAAATGTTCAATTCCAGCGAAGAACTGGCTGGAGTGGAGATTGCCAGGGCATATTTTGAGCCAGGTAAGAAGCTCCAGATCGATTATCACAAGCATAACTGGTATGACGGGAAAGACTTCTGGGATGACTGCAATCTGTACGGAAATGCCAATATTACGATCGGGGAAGCCCCGATCCTGAAAGAAACTTATCAGGAGATGGAAGGAACAATCTTTCAATACAGTGCACTGAAAGAATATACGGCAGCAGTAAGGGAAGCTGTTAATCCGATCAGCTATTTTGAACGGTATCAGCAGACACCACAGATAGAAGTTCTGGTAAAGCTGGGACTGATCGGAGTGGTAAAAGAACTGATCAGATATCGATATGGTATTGTGACAGACCAGGACGCAAGGCGGCCGGATAAATTCCTGGGAATCCGGAAAGAAAGTGTAAAACAGCTGATTGCTGCCGAAGGCGATCCTGGACTTTTGAATACGATGCAGATGGAAAAACGCATGCAGCAGGTCTGGACAGGAGAGCAGATCGAGCATCTGACAGAAACAGGATTGGGAAGGGGACAGATTGAAACGGCAATAAGATATATGAGCCTGCAGAAATTGCTGAACCGGATAGAGAAATATTCCGGATGCGAGTACGGGACAAAATGCAGTGGTGCTGAACAGAAGATCAGGAGTACTGCGACAACCTACGCAGACTATCTGAATATGAGGCAGTCTCTGGGATATGATCTGAACAATACAATCTATCAGCATCCGAGAAATCTGGAAGAAGCCCATGATGAAATGGTGAGGGAAAGCCACAAGGAAGAAATTGATAAGCGTCTGAATGAAGTAGCTATAAGATTTCCAGACATACAGTCCAGATACCGAGAACTCCGGAAGAAATATTTTTACGAAGATGATGAGTACCTTATTCGTCCGGCAATGGGTGTTGCAATTTATGCAAATGCCATCGATGTCCTGAAAAGCCTGGATATAAAGTATGATTCCTACTCCAATGAGTTTGAACTGGGAAGAAAGCGTATCTTTGTGGCTCCGGAAATGATGAAGAATGTAAATGGTTCTATCGCGTTTGATCCGGAAGATGTGACTTTTTACATGATGCCGGATGAGTACGATAAGTCTCAGGAAGGACTGATCAAAGAAGTGAACATGGACCTTCGATCAGAACAGCACTCAGGAGCGATTAATGATGATCTGAATTATCTTTCCCTGAAGTGCGGCTTCGGAACGGAAAGATACAAGTTTGACTGTTCTGGTGTAAAGACTGCCACTGAGGTTATATCAGAAAACTCTGATATGTACCGGATGATCAAGAAACATGAGGTTATTCTGGAAGATGTTCTGAAGGAACTGGTGCAGATCATTATCCGCCTTGGAATTGTTCTGGGAAATCCGCTAAATTCAGAGTCAGAAGTAACGATAGACTTTGATGATTCCATTATTGAGGATAAGGAAGCGGAAAGGCAGTCGGACCGTCAGGATGTCAGTATGGGAGCAATGGGATTATGGGAGTACCGTGCAAAATATTATGGAGAAACCGAAGAACAGGCAAAGGCAGCAGTACAGCAGCCGGAAGATACGGTGATTGAATGACACAGGGAGAGATTGAGAAACTGACGGTAAAAACCGAGAATATCTTTTCTGAACTGGAAGTCCGGATCATGTCAGACATTGTCCGCAGGATAAAAGAGAACGGAGTATCTACAGCCTCAGCGGACTGGCAGATCAGCCGATTGCAACAGTTGGGAGTATCGGAACAGAGAATACGTATCTGGATCCAGAAGGCGCTGGAAGCATCAGAAAAGGAAATGAACCGCATATTTTCCGATGAGGCATACAGGGAGTATTACGGACATACCCGTGCATATAAGCTGGCAGATCTGCAGCAGATACCGTTTGAACAGAATGTGTTTCTTCAACACCTGATTGAAGCCACGAAGCAGCAGTTAAAGGGAGAATATAAAAACATTTCCGGCTCCATGGGATTTGCAATCAAAGATCCCGCAACCGGAAAGATACGATCAGCTCCATTGATGGAATATTACAGATCCACACTGGACAATGCAGTGATGGACATTCAATCGGGAGCTTTTGACTACAACACAGTCCTGAGACGGACAATTAATCAGATGACAGCATCCGGGATTCGGTACATAGAATATGATTCCGGGCATCGGGACAGGGTGAATGTGGCAGTCAGAAGGGCTGTACTGACAGGGTTCCGTCAGGTACAGGGAAAAATCAATGAGCAGATGGCTGCAGATCTTAATACAGATCAGTATGAGGTAAGCTATCATGTAGGTGCACGTCCAACACATCAGCCCTGGCAGGGTAAAGTCTGGAGCATGCAGCAGTTAAAAGAGATATGTGGTTTGGGTGAGGTAACAGGACTGAAAGGAATCAACTGTTATCATGATTTCAAACCATTTCCACCAGGATCTGTAAGGACTTATACGGACAAACAGCTCACTCAAATGATCAAAGAGGAAAATACCCCAAGAGAATACAATGGAAAGCAGTATACCACTTACGAAGCTCTGCAACAGCAGAGAAAGATGGAACGGGGAATGCGGGCACAGCGTCAAAGAATCAAACTTCTTCAGGAAGGCGGCGCGGATCCGGACGATATCATTCTTGCAAAAGCAAAATATCAGGGACAGATGCAGACCTATAAAGACTTTTCCGAGAAGATGAAGCTTCCGGAGCAGAAAGCTAGGATCATGCAGGATGGACTGTGGGGACATTTCATGCCGACAAAAGCAGAACAGAAAGTCCTTGAAGAATCTGTGATAAATGATAAAATAAAAGCAGAATTATCGGAGGCAAAGATAAAGGGTATACCTAAAATAAACCCAGAGAAAATAGATGTTTCGGAATTTACATTTGATCATAGCCATATTAATGCGGAAAGAGAACATGGAGTTACCAGATCAGAAGCAGAACAATTTATTAAAGAATCTGATATTTCATTGACACGGTGGAATGGACGCTTTGTTAACTATTATGGCCCAAATGGAGTCACATATGTAGATACGGAAAATAATAATATCCGAACAGCTTTTAAGAAAGAACAGTTTGATGCACCAACACTAAAGATTAGGGAGGTGGCAGAAAAATATGGCATCAAAAAAGATTAACTGTCCTTTAATGGAAACAGAAATTGATGATGGAATATGCTTTGACATTCACATGAATGTTGAAGGCCTGGCACCAGACTGGACGATTCCGGATAAGGTGCTGAAGAAGCATGATTATAAGCAGATATGCTTAAACTGCTCAAATCATAGAGAGGATTGAATAAAATGACTGTAAGAGAATCACGAGACAGAATTGAAAACTCCTTTCTTTGCGGGAAAAGCTCTGGAGGATATTGTTGATCAGCTTGAAAATGTGGAGGGTATGTAAAATTATGAATCCATACGAAATGAATGAAGTGATAAAGCGGCTAAGAAATGGAGAAAAAGTACTTTGCCACCATTGTAAAAGAGGATATTTTGAGACAAAAGGAGATTGCAAGACATCACCGGGATTTCAGTGTAATTACTGCAAGGCAAGAATAAATATTAATTAATACCACCGTCAGAAATGGCAGGTGGTATTTTTACACCCATTTTTAATCAGTTGCGCCGGCGCAACAGGGAGGTAATGATGATACAGGTAAGAATTTCATCCAGAGGAATTCAAATGAACGGTCACGCAGACAGATCAGTGAATGGACAGGATATCGTATGTTCTGCTATTTCAGCACTGACCTGTAATCTGATCAATTCTCTGGAAGAACTGACAGATAACAGAATCAGAGCAGAGACAGCTTCAGGAAAGACAATAATTGAATGGGAGCAGTTGGACGATAAAGGTCAGCTCCTGATAGATTCCTGGTTTCTTGGGCTTACTGCCATTAACCAGGAATACAACTGCATAGAGTTTATTTAACCGTCTGGGATTGCAGGCGGTTTTATTATGCCCAAAACATGAAGGCAGTAAAAGCTGTGGGACCTGACAAGGTGATGGAGGTAAAGATGAAAAACAAGTTTATGAATTTACACATTTTCGAAGAAGGCGGTAACGGTGGAGAAGGAAACACGGCCGGTCAGAATGGAAATAGTGGGAATGGTAACGGCAGCCAGAGTGGAAATGCCGGGTATACATTTGAACAGGCAGAAGAGATTGCCAATAACAGAGCAGAAAAAGCATCAAGAGCGGCACTTGCGAGTTTTTACAGGCAGCAGGGCTTAAGCGAAGAACAGATCACAACTGCTATTGCAGATTTTAAGGAAAAGCAGAAAGCCCAGCAGCCAGATGTGGACACAATCACAAGAGAACGCGATGCGGCACAGAAAGAGCTGCAGGAGCTGAAGAACGAAAAGATTCTTACAGGTAAAGGCGTAAAAGCAGATGATCTGGATTATGTAATGTTTAAAGTAAGTAAACTGGTTGATGATAAGACTGATTTTACGAAAGCAGCTGAAAAGTTCCTGAAAGAGAATCCGAAATATACAGGAGCTGGTACTTACAGGGTATCTACTTCTACCGGATCTGATAATCAGGATACCGGCGGAAGTGTAAACATGAACATTAATGATCGGATCCGTGCAGCCGCCAGAAGATGATGGAGGAAAATTCAGATATGAAAAACAAATACGTGATGAATTTACACATTTTTGAGAATGATGTGAATATTATTGACCGTACCGGTGCAGAATCCCTGATCCCGGTTCAGGAGTCTAATGAAATTATTCAGGGAATTATCACACAGTCGGCAGTGCTTCAGAGAGGACGCAAACTGCCAAATATGACTTCAAAACAGTATAAGATGCCAGTACTTGATATGCTTCCGATCGCATACTTCGTCAATGGCGATAGTGGTCAGAAAAAGACAACCAAGATGGCATGGGATAAGAAATTTATTATTGCAGAAGAGATCGCTGTTATCGTTCCAATTCCAGAAGCGGTTCTGGATGATTCGGAATATGATATCTGGGCAGAAACCAAGCCGAGGATCATTGAAGCATTCGGAAAGAAGATTGATGGAGCGATTCTGTTTGGTGACGATAAACCGGCATCATGGAGAGATGACGTTGTGACTACTGCGAACACAGCTAAGTCTGTGGTTACGCTGGGAGCAGGAGATAACTTGTATGACAAGATCATGGGCGAGGAAGGTTCCATTGCACTGATCGAGAACAGCGGTTATTTTGTGAATGGCCACATGGCAGATATTTCTATGAGAGCTAAGCTGAGAGGCCTGAAGAATGCCAACGGTGATCCGCTGTTCAAGAGCGATATGCAGAGCGGTACCACGTATTCACTGGATGGAAGTCCAATGAATTTCCCGAACAATGGCTCCTTTGATAAAAGTAAGGCACTTATGATTTCCGGTGACTTTTCTCAGCTTGTTTATTCTATTCGTCAGGATATCACCTTTAAACTGTTTACGGAAGGGGTTGTTCAGAACACAGACGGCTCTATTGCATATAACCTGATGCAGAATGATATGGTGGCTCTTAGAGCTGTTATGAGACTTGGATGGGAAATCCCGAATCCGATCAACAGTATTCAGAAAGATAAAACAAAGAGATGTCCGTTCGCTGTCCTGAAAGCAGGAGAATGACAAAAGAGGTGAAACCTGATGTATGTGAATTACGGATATTACGAATCAAAATATCTTCTGGGCAGGGAACTAACTGTCCCGGAAGATGATTTTTTGTTCTGGGAAAAGCAGACAGAGAGGGTACTGAATCAGTACACATTCGGCCGCCTGAACGCCGATACGGGGCTTTTGAGTGATGAGGTGAAAGATTGTGCATGTGAACTCACAGAACTTTTATATCAGGCAGATAAGAGTACACAGCAGGTCATAGCACAGGGTGGTGTACTGCAGTCATATTCTAATGATGGAGAATCCGGAACCTTTGATCTGTCACAGTCTACTTTTACAGAAGGAGGCAAGGCAAAGAAGATCAGAGAAATCATTCATCGGCATCTTGGAAATACAGGACTCTTATATCGGGGAGTGTGATCATGAATCAGAATTACATCCACACGATCACTTTATATAATCGTCTCCAGGCAGCAGACAGCGAAGACAAAAGGGAGCACTGGCAAAGAACCGTGATCTATAATTGTTTCTGGAAATCTGAGGTAAAGACCAGCTTTAGCGGAACACAGGCAAGTGTACAGAATACTTATGTTGTCAGGATCCCGGACGACGAAAGGTATCTTCCATATGCAGAATATGCCAAAAATCCGGAAGGGCATTTTACCATGTCACAGGGAGATATCGTGATTTACGGTGAATGCACAGAAGAAATCACAGGAGTTTCCGGACAGACTGCCGCTCAGATTTTGAACCGTTATAAGCCGAACGCTTTTAAAGTGACTGCATCTGCAGATAATACGAAGTTTCCTGTTGCGAAGCATTACCGCCTGGGAGGATAAGGCATGAAGATAAAATTTGACTGGAAGAAATCCCCCCGGGAGATTGCAAAAGAAAAGGTTGACGGGCGGGATAATATGTTGTTCTTGGCGAATCAGGCAGCAGAATTTATGGATCCGTACGTGCCGGCAGATAATCTGGTACTTGCACAGAATATATCCATTACTGCAGATGATGACTGTGGACATATTACGTATAATAGCCCATATGCCCATTACCAGTGGGAAGGTGAACTGTATGGACCAAACTATCCTATCATGGATGGAGGAGAAATTGTTGGTTTCTATTCCCCGCCACACAAGACTCCGACTGGAAAAAGACTGCAGTACAGTGATTTCCGGCATCCTCTGGCAACAGATCACTGGGACAAGGCAATGATGACTGCGAGAAAAGGTGATCTTGCAAGAGCCTATGAGAATCATCTGAAAGGAAAAACGTAATGACAAAACATGAGGCAGTAAAAGCGTACTTTGAACCAAAAGTGGAAGAACTGGCGGGGACTCTGCTGAATTTCAACTTTTCTCCGGAAGCACCGGACAGCATCTCTCTGATCACAAATTATTCTGACAAAGTCAGAAAGAAGTACATCACTGGAGATGTACAGAAAGAATATGGATTTTCTATTATCATCGTAAAACCGTATTCATCTGAGCAGGATGATCTTAATCTGGAAGCCATGAATTTTGCACAGGCATTCATGGACTGGATGGATGAACAGAATGAAAAGAAAGAATATCCGGATATGGGCGGAAACTGTACGGTGGAAAAAATGGAAAATCTTCAGAACATGCCGAACCTGTCGGGGGTAAATTACGAACAGGGGCTGGCACGTTATATGATACAGGCAAGGGTTATCTACACAGAAAGGAAGACGAAAGCATGAAATTAGAAAGAGAAGCGTTACGTCACTATCTGGATTATAGCTTCAAGGGAGAAGTGAAAACAGCAACATGGGAAGTCCTGGGGGATGACATCGAGGAGATGTCCATGGAACTGAATCCGGATACTGAACAGAAAAGAAATATTCTTGGGAAGTCCAAGGTGAATGACAAGGGATATGATCCATCGATGAGCGCGGATCCATACTATGCAGATCCATCAAAGAAGATTTATCCGAAGCTCAGGGAGATTGCAATGAAACGGCTGAAGGGCGATAAATGCAAGACCCTGATGCTGGAGGTTATCGTGGAAGATACAAGTGCTGCCAAACATCTTGCATATGTTCAGGAGGTCATGGTAAAACCACAGTCTTATGGTGGAGGTACAGAAGGAGTGAATTTTCCGTTCAATGTACTGGAAGACGGGACAAGAATCGAAGGATATGTTACTTCTGAATCGCTGAAAACAGATGCTCCGGTATTTACAGAAGGTTCTATTGATTCAGTGTAAGAAGCAAAAGATTATAGGGATGCCGGATATGGCATCCCGTGTTTTTTATAGCAAAATGCAAGGAGGAATAGAATGGCTTCATTAGAAGAAAAAACAAATGAGATTATCATCGAGGATGGTAGTAAAACTTATGAGATTAAGAATCGGCAGGGAAAGAAACTGGCAGAGTTTTGTTTCCGCCCGGCAGATACCAACATCCTTGCCAGATACGAGGATGTCAGAAAATTCTTTAATGAGTTTAAGCTTCAGGATGAGGATGACATTGTAGAATGCCAGCAGAAAGTAATTGAACAGCTGGATTATCTGACAGATGCAGACACAGGAAACACATTCTTCAGTATCATGGGACCATTTTCACCGATGCCGGATGGTTCTTTGTTCTGCGAAACGTGTCTTGATACGGTATGCAGCGTCATCAGTAAAGAATTTGATGTACGTCTGGAGAAAGCAAAAAGCCGCGTAAACAAATACACAGCGAAGTACCATTCTTCCGGAAGAAGATACACGAAAAAGAAACGCCGTCATGGATGATCAGTGGAGACTTCCAGAAACTATTGAGTTAGGCGGCGAAGAATATGACATCCGGACAGATTTCAGGGTGATCCTGGATATTTTAAAGGCAATGGCAGATCCGGAACTGTCAGATCAGGAAAAGTCGCAGGTGATGCTTGAAATCCTGTACTGGGATCCAGAAGAAATTCCAATTGAATATTTAAATGAAGCCCTTGAAAAAGGGAAAGAATTCATTGACTGCGGAATTACCGGCGAAGGTAAAAGCAAAGTTCAGTTAATGGATTGGGAGCAGGATTCACCCATCATTGCACCTGCAGTCAATAAAAATATCGGAAAAGACATCCGTTCTCTGGAATACATGCACTGGTGGACGTTTCTTGGAGCTTATATGGAGATTGCGGACGGGCTGTTCAGCCAGGTGCTCTATATTCGCCAGAAGAAAGCCAAAGGAAAGAAACTGGAAAAATGGGAGATGGAATTCTACCGAAACAATAAGAAATTGATTGATCTGAAACAGACAGTGAGGAAACGGTCAGCTGAGGAAGAGGCAGCTCTGAATGAACTGTTTGGAATCAAGAAGTAGCGAGGTGGTTGCGTGGCAGATGGAACAATAACAATTGATACAGCAGTAAATGAAAAAGGCATCGAAGTTGGAGTAAAGGATATTGAAGCTTCTGCGAAACGCATGGCATCTACTGTTGGAAACGCCAGTGAAAAAACCAGGATTGCTATCCAGAAGCAGGTGGACTCAATTTCAAAATTGAATAATCAATATGTGCAGCAGGAGAAGAAAGTAGATTCTTTAAAACAGAAGTTAAAGGACATTTCCAGGCAGAAAGTAGAAACAGATGAGTATAAACGTCTCGGTAAAGAGATTGACAATACTTACGAAAAAACCGCGAAACTCGAAAGTGAATTGAGAGAGTGGAGTAAGCTTGGATTTTCAGATGATTCAGGCGGTTTCAGGGAGAAAGAAAAAGAACTCCAGAAAATGCTTGAAACAATAGAAAGCCTCGAAGGAAAACAGAAGGAAATGAGAAAATCCGGTACAGCTTATGTTGCCCCGGAAGGTCTTTCTGAGTACCGGAATACAGCGTCCAGGCTCACAACGGAAGAAATGCGGTTAGATGATATGAATAATCGTCTGGTAACGTCTTTTGCATCCGTAAAGGAAAAAGTGCGTGAATGCGGAGGCGTTGTCGATGAAATCGGAAACAAGGCACCTGCATTACAGAAACTGCAGAATGCATTGGAAAAGCTTTCGCCGAAACTGGCACAAAACGGTATGAAACAGCTTAAATCTAGTATGAAGAGCCTGATCCGTACAGTGGAGAAGCTGAGTATGAAGCTCCTGAAACTGTCGGCAAGTTCCGTTGCAGGCGGCATCAGGAAGATATCTTCAGGTATCTTCAGCATCCATAAGTCGGCAAACAAGAGCACCTCATCACTTGGCACAATGACCAAGGCGATACGGACATTGCTGAAATACACAATTGGAATCCGCAGTTTCTATGTGCTGATGAATAAGCTGCGAAGTGCAGTGGTCGATGGATTTAAAAATCTCGCGCAGTACAGTGGTACAACTAACAATAGCATTTCTATGTTGATGTCGGCTCTTACACAGCTGAAAAATGCCCTTGCGACTGCATTCAATCCAATTCTGACAGCAGCAGCACCGGCACTGACGAAATTTATCAACCTGCTTTCTCAGGCATTTACCTATATTGGAATGTTTTTCGGAGCTCTGACCGGACAGAAGACCTTTACGAAGGCGGTGGCTGTTCAGCAGGATTATGCAGCAAGCCTTGACAAGACGGCGGACAGTGCCAAGAAAGCGGCGAAAGCTCTGGAAGGGTATCTGAGTCCGGTTGATGAGATTAATAATTATGATGATGGCAGTGACAGTTCCTCGACAGATGGAACCGGCGGTGGTTATACAGGCCTGACACCGGATCAGATGTTTGAAGAGGTTCCGATTAAGAATTCCATCCGGGGAATTGCCGATAAAATTCGGAAGCTTATAAAACAGGAGAACTGGGAGGGACTTGGAAAATTTATGGCCCAGTGCATTAACAAGGGACTGAAACACGTCTATGATACAATCAGCTGGAAAAAGGTCGGGCCGAAGATCACAGAGTTCTGTGATGCATTCACTGGAACTTTTAACAGTCTGACTGACAATATAGACTGGGACCTCTTGGGGCGTACCATCGGTGCAGGGATCACAACGCTGATCAAGACGTTCAACCGTCTTACCGATCCAGGCACAGGCATCAACTTCGAGAGGCTTGGAAGCGGAATCTCCCAGGGATTACGAGGAATGATCAATGAGATTCCTTGGAGAGAGTTTGGAAATGCTCTCGGAAACAAATTTATGATCGCATGGCGGATGTTTGATGGCTTTGTACAGGATATGGCCAGAAAAAACGATGCCGGGATTACAGGCTGGCAGGAACTTGGAAATGCAGTGGCAGAAGCCCTGAATGGTATGTCTGACAAGGTAGACTTCTCAGATATCGCAGATTCCCTGACGGCAGGAATCAATGGTGCATTTGAGAGCCTGGCACAGTTCACAGAAGATTTTGACTGGGACGAAGTAGCGGAAAATATCGGCAACGGAATCGCGACTTTCATAAAGAATTTCAAATGGAAAGAAAATGGAGAAGCATTTGGAGATTTCCTTTCCCATCTGTGCACAGCACTTACAGATGCTCTGACACCGGAAACTTTTCATGACTTGGGCAAAGGAATTGGAGAGTTTCTTGGACAGATGCCATGGGGAACTTTACTCAAAACAGCAGCTAAACTGCTGATTAGTGGATTTGCCGGAATTTTCAATGGTCTGGATGAAAGCGGAACAGCAGGAAAGATAGCTTCTTTTCTGGGGAAAGCATTTCTCGCAATAAAGATCGGACAGATTACAGGGCTTAGTTCGTTTGTGGCTTCTCTTGTTGCGTGGATTGGAAAGAAGCTGATCAGCACGGAAGCAGTTGCTGTTTTATCCGGAAGCCTTTCAAATCTTGTAAGCAGCGGACTTGGTGGTGCAGCAGGAGCGTTTAATACGTTTGCATCTTCTATAATTCCGTTAGTTGGTACTGCTGGCCTGATCGCGGCGGCAACAGCAGGAACTGTGACTCTGACAAAGAAGATCGCAGAACTGGTAGAATCAGCACAGGGTGGAAATGGCATCCTTTCTCAGACAGGAGGCTATCTTCATGATTATACGGGTGCAATGAGCAATGCACATGCGATTACACAGGAGCAGACCGAAGAGCTTTGGAAACTGATAGAGGCAGACGAATCAGCCGGAAAAGCAAACAATGAGATGTACGATGACATGATCCAGAAGTTCGCAGAGTATGGCGTATCTGCAGATAAGGCAAGAGGAATCCTTGAGCAGTACGGATCACAGGCAGGAGTTTCTACAGAATTCGTGGAAGACATGACTGCAAAGGTGGAAGCTCTTGGAACTGGATTTTCCGAAACAACAGGCAAGATTGATACCTCTTCTATTACAGTTAAGGATGCAATTAAGGGAGTCCGGGATGTTTTATACGATCTGAGCATGACTTCGAGTGATTATGCCGGTACTTACCAGGGCATCTTGAGCAGCTTTAATAATACAAGTGGTTCAGCAGCAACAGCACAGGAAGCGTTTGATATGGTATACAATTCGCTGAAAGATGCAGGTGTACCTCTGGATGAACTGAACCAGGCACTTGAAAAGAAATTCCCAAGTGCTACTGTTGCTGTGAGAAATAGTGTAAGCAAAAATATTGTCGGGGCACAGGAAACAGTAAGTACTGCTACAGGTAAGATGAAGACAGATGCAGAGGCGAATCTCGCAGATGTTCAAAAGGCAGCAGAAGATGCTACTGGTGGTGTAAATACAGCGACGGTTACTAATTGGGGAAATTCTGCAGAAGAGGTCTCCAAAAATCTGGATCGCATGAAACAGACAGCTAACCTGAAGCTTGGAGAAATGCAGAAAACAGTAAATTCCCATTTTAGCGGCCAGTACAATACAATGACATTCAAATGGCAAAAAGCTAGTGAACGAATCAGCCAGATTATAGCAGATATGATTGGAATGATAAATCGAAAAATGAACAGTCTGTCTTCTTCTATGGAGTACGCAGGAACCAGGATGGGAAACGGACTGGCACAGGGGATTGCTAACGGCACAACAGGAATCACAAGAGTACTCAATAATATGATTTCAGAAGTGAACCGGACGATAGGAAATATCAATAATGCAATCTCAGGTGTGGAGCATGCATTTACATTTTCCTATGATGTCGTAGGTCCGACAGGAGTACACAGATGGGGGAATTATTGGATGAATCTGCCGAGAGTAAGTTCTGTTCCGTATCTTGCAAGTGGAGCTGTTATTCCACCAAGATCTGAATTTCTGGCAGTCCTGGGTGATCAGAAAACCGGAAATAACATCGAAGCTCCGGAGGGACTTCTGAGAAAGATTGTTCGGGAAGAAAGCCCGCAGAAACAGGATGGAAATACCTATAATGTATCTGTGACAGCTTCCGGAAGAAAATTGTTGAATATTATTTTGGAAGAGGGAGAACTTCAGAGAAGCAGAAATGGAGGAAAGAATCCATTTAAACTGGGAGAGGAGTGGTAAGATGTCCGGCCTGAAAAAGGAAGAAAGTTTTACGGTAGATGGGGTTGCAATCGCAGCTCCGTCTACATATAAGCCGGTATTTGCAACTACAAGTACCAAGAGCTCCAAAAGAGATCAGGAGCTGTCCATGCATAACAGTCCGATGGGCACGATCGGAGGATACGATCTAACCTGGGATGTTTTGAGCTGGGAGGAAATTGCAGTAATCCTGAACGGAATGATCAACAAATCAGAATTCACTTTCCACCATAAGGATCCTACAATCCCAGGTAAATGGATTGACCGGACGTTCTATGCGTCGAACTACAATATGACAGCCCAGAATCTGGAAGAAAACGAAGAAAGCTGGACGGATCTGGTCATCAATATAAGGAGGATAGAAAAGATTTGATCAACGTTTCAGAACAATTAAAAGAAGAATCAAAAAAGAATCATAATTATTATGTGACAGCAAATGTGACTCTGGCAGACGGGACAAAACTTTCACTGGAAAAGAAAGACTTCTATCTGGACGGGAACGTGATTATTGATGCTGCCGACAGCTCTGACTTTCCGATCGGAGTGGCAATCGAAAAGACAGCCACACTTTCTCTTGTTAATGACAAAGGACAGTTTGACGAGTACAGCTTTAATGGAGCAGTGTTTACGATTTTTATGAATTTGCAGTTATCGGATCGCCTGGAAACCTTTAAAAGAGGTAGTTTTATCGTATGCAGGAAACCAGCAATTGACGGTGAGATTAACCTGACATTATTGGATTACATGAGCAAAGCAGACCGTACATATAAAACGAATCTTAGCTTTCCATGTACTGCAGGTGAAGTCCTGCGGGATGCCTGCCGGCAGTGCGGGCTTGTGATGGGGGATGCGGATTTCAAGAATTCTGACTTTCAGGTACAGAAAGCACCGGAAGGTACGACCTGTCGTGCGGTGATTGGCATGACTGCGGCACTGGCCGGTGGCAACGCAAGGATAGATGAAAATGATCTGCTGAGAATCGTCACATTTGACAAGGAAGACAATGTGGTTCTGATGGAAGAAATTCCATGGCCGGATGTCAGTGGTCAGTCAATCTTGGATACAGAAGACGAAGAAATTATTACTGTATACGAAAAAGTTGTAGCAGAACATGAACTGCCAGTAGTTGGTGATGCAGAAAATGACGTAGATCCGATTATAGTGACCGGCGTGAAGTATACAGACGGTGACGAGGAATATTTGTATGGAACGGAAGGGTATGTTATTGATATCAGTGATAATCAGCTTCTGGCAGGAAATGAGGAAGAGGGCGTGAGCCGCATCGGACAGATTCTGGAGGGCTTCGAACTTCTTCCATTTTCCCTGAGCAGCATCCTGGTAGGTTACGCGACTTTTGGTGATGCCATACAGTTTAAAGACGGCAGGGGCAATCTGCACAGATCCTACGCTACAGACATAGAGTTTAATTTCGCAGACGGTACAGAGTTCTCCTGCAAAGCAAAGAGCCTGGAAACACAAGGATTAGAGTATCCCAGTGGCATGAGAGCACAGGTGGAACAGGTGCTTGGGAAGGTAGAAGAAAAGATATCTGCATATGATACAAAATTAAAGCAGATGAATGATCTGGCAGCAAATGCACTGGGATTTTATTATACAGAGATTGTGCAGCCGGACGGATCCGTGATTGCATACAGGCACAACAAACTGCGTCTTGCAGAATCAAAGATCGTATATAAGACTGCAGCTGACGGTTTCTTTGTGACCTCTGATTATCAGGGGACAGATGAAGCAACCACAGCGGCAGGAAAGTGGACTTCCGGATTCGACAGCAATGGTGATGCGGTCCTGAATATCTTATATGCGATTGGGATTCAGGCAAAATGGATTAATACCAGGGGGCTTACTGCAGAAGACAATGATGGGAAGGTTACATTCCGGATAAATGCAGATACGGGAGAGGTAGAAATAGACCCAAACAGTTTTATACTGGGAAAGAAAAATTTACAGGAGAAATTCAGTGAAATAGACAACTCCATTGCATCCTCCCGCAATATGACTATGCAGCTGGACAATGATTATCAGAGCATTTCCGTGTATAACGATGGAAGTATTATAGGCGCTTTTCCAACAGTTACTACAACAGTAACGGTATTGTATAATTCAACAGATATTACAAATGACTGTTCTTTTACCATAACTACATCTGACAGCATAACTGGCTCCTGGAATAACTCTACACATACATATACGGTAAAGTCTCTGTCAGCGAACAGTGGCTGGGTGAGCATCCGGGCAACTTATCTGAACAAACTGAATCTTACGAGAAAATTCACAGTTGCAAAATTGTATGCCGGTCAGAGAGGACTTCAGGGGCTGCAGGGTGAAGATGGAACAGATGGTATTCCCGGTAAAGATGGAGCGGACGGGAAAGACGGTGCAGATGGAAGAACTTCTTATTTTCACATTAAATACAGCGCAGTTGCAAATCCAACTTCTGCTTCTCAGATGTCGGAGACACCGGACACTTATATAGGCACTTATGTGGATTTTACAGAGAAAGACAGTACTGACCCAACGAAATATACCTGGAGCAAATTTGAAGGGAGGGATGGGGCAAAAGGAATCCCTGGTACAAACGGAATTGATGGAAAAACTTCTTACCTTCATATAGCATATGCAAATAGTGCGGATGGAAAAACAGGATTTTCTGTATCTGACAGTTCAGATAAGCTCTATATTGGGCAGTATACAGATTATTTGGAAGACGACAGTACAGATCCGGCAAAATATCAGTGGAGCAGGATTAAGGGTGATGATGGAAGAGTGTATTATCTGGACTGCCCGGTTGCAATCGTAAAAAGAATGGCAGACGGAACGATGTCCCCGGAGAATCTTACATTTTCGGGATTTTACAGAGAGGGTGATTCTGTTGAAAGAACGGAATATAAAGGCAGATTCAAGGTTGAAGAAACTTCCGATGGAAAAACCTGGATGACAGTTTATAACAGTCCGGCAGGCGGTGAGAATTCCATAACCTGGTCCATGATGTCTTCTGGAAGCCCAAAAGAAATTTCAGCAGTACGTTGCACTTTATACGCTCTGGATGGGGTGACAGTGATAGATTATCAGACGGTAGAAGTTGTCCTGGATGCAGAAGCCCTGACTCAGGAACAGGTTTTGAATATTCTGACTAATAATGGTGAGTGGAAAGGAATTCGTTATCTGGATGGACATTTGTACTTTTCATTTGATGCTGCAAGAGGAGGGACGTTGTTGTTGGGGGGAGAAAATAACGAAAACGGAATTCAGAAGATTTGTGATGGAGCTGGGAACGTAATTGTCACGGCAGATGCAAAGGGCGTTACGCTGTACAATGAAAACGGTACTCCGAAAGCCAGGATGTCACAAGGCGGGATGGCGTATTTCAAAGAATACCAGGAAGATAAGAAACATACCCACTATAAGGGTATTGTGATTGGGGATATGAGTGATTTTACAGAAGGAAATCGGAAAGAATATGGCATCAAAATACTTGATTATGATTATACGTATGGTGACGTTGATATTTCAATTGAAGGTGATACGCAGGGTTTCACATATACATCAGATGGTGGATCAGATGTTCTGAATGGAAATCTGAATAAATTGGAACTATATCAATTGGATGTAGCTGAGATTGTTAATGCGACAGAATTTCAAAAACCTCCTAAAATATTGAACTGTAAGCATGTCACTACAGGCGGACATCTGGTGTTTGCAAACGACGGAGCAACACTGGCTTATCTGTCGTCATCATCAGAACGTTATAAAGATGTTCAGGAAGATTTACAGTGCATGGAGCAGTGGTACAATATCCAGCCGGTTTGGGCGAAATACAAAGATGGTTATCTTACTGAAGATGATACTTTTAATGGAAAAGATATGCCGATGTTTCTGGCGGAAGACGTAGAAAAGCATATGCCGGAGGCGGCAGTATATAACAAAGATGGAAAGATCGAGGACTGGAATTATCGTGTGGTAATCCCGGCAATGTTCGTCATGCTGAAAAAACAACGTCTGGAGATTGAGAAACTCAAGAAACGATTGAAAGGAGTATAAAAACAGATGGCACGATGGAAAGATTATACCAGAAAACAGACTCCGTCAGAGGCTGATGAAGTTATGCTCCTGGATACGGATGGAAAGGCGAATAAACGAACCACACTGAAAGAGCTGGCAAGGACAATAGGAAACAACGGGGGATTTCCAGATGTGGATGATACACTTACAAAGCCGGGAATGGCAGCAGATGCAAAAACAGTCGGCGATCAGATAAAACAGATCACACAGCAGATGGAAGATCTGCAGTACGTTCCCATTGAGATTCTTTCATTTTCCAATAATGTTGGTATTGCCGAACTGGGCAGTGTAATCAACGAGATTACTTTGAGCTGGGAATTAAATAAAACTCCGGAAACAGTGATATTGAATGGGCAGATCATGAGCAGTCGGAATTCTGTTCAGTCAGTAATCCTGAAAGATGCGGCATTGAAAGAAAATAAGACGTTTACACTCCTGGCTGTAGATGACAGAGATAATTCAGCACAGAAGAACACAGGGATTACATTTTATAACGGCATTTATTATGGTGTGGCCGGTATTCCTACAGAACTGGACAGTGCTTTTATTCGAAGTTTATCCAGATCTCTGCAGGCGAATCGGACAAAAATATTCACTATAGACAGTGGAGCAGATCAGTATGTATGGTACGCTCTTCCGACCAGATACGGGGCTCCAGTGTTTAATGTTGGCGGTTTCGATGGAGGCTTTGCTAAAGTAAGCGCACTCAGTTTCATGAATTTGAGCGGTTATACAGAAGAATATATAGTCTACCGATCAGATAATAGCAGCATAGGAAAGAAAACAGTTAAGGTAACATAGGAGGGAAGACATGGCAAAATACAACGGATCCGTAGAACTGATCTCAGGTATTACTCCGGCAAACGGACAGGACTTCCCGCTTGTGGCCGCACATGCTGTCCAGGTAGACGATGATGGAACCAGACTGGATGAAGCTCTGAAGAATGTGAGTACAGATATCCGAAAAGGAAAACACAGACAGGTGGGAAAAGCATGTTTGTGGTATCACAATCTATATGAATTTGGAAATACGGACGATGAGGCAGCAGCACGAATTGCTCAGAACGAGATTGTAGTGGCAGGTGGAAGCTTGTATGCAGGATCTTTTTCAGAAGCAGACAAAGAACGTCAACTTGCCATTATCGCAAAAGCCAGAAAACTCAATCCGAAATTAAAGATATTTTATTACATAACTATTGCCTCATGGAGAAAAGACGGGAACTGGAGTCATATCCTTGAAAAAGGTGGTTACTGGGATGCCGAGGAAGCTGCGAAACATCCTGGAGCAGTCAGAATCCATACGAAATGGGAAATATTCCAGCTACTTGAGTACGCTGCACATGTTGGTGGCAGTAAAAATGGTAAAAAACAGTTTATTGAGACGTATACATGGGTGGATGATAATGGTATTACTCATACCGAAGATAAGTATATAGATCTATATGAGGGTGGTATATCGTTAGATGGATGTTTTTATGACGATGCCGGCATGGAAACAGAAGAAGGTCGAGTTAACCAGGGATTCCCCTCTGTATTGAGAGAGAAATATATTCAGCTGGTTGACTTCACGCATTCGAAAGGACTGGCAGCATTTCCAAATCAGTTGTCAGAAGATTGGTATGCAGATACCGTCAGTACAGCTAATCCAAATGGGATTCCTTCTTCTATCGGGGCAGATGATTATATGCTGTTGGAAAGCTGTCACTCACAGGTTGGATCTAATGGACGGCCATTATGGAGACACGTAAATGGCACAGAGGGCGTATGGAATTATTATCAGAACTGGTACGATAAGGTTGGAGCGAAAGTTGTAGTAAATGATTACTTATATGGCACGGGAACCGGTGAGAAACTTTCTGATGAAGAATTCTATGGATTGGCAACTTATCTGGTATGCGACACACTGTGCAGTGGTGCCCACTATATTGATCTAAACGGACTGTTGACATGGGAACTTCCGGATTTTTTTGATAAAATCCTAATTCCGGAAACGGAAGAATATGATATTACAAGAAAAAATAAAGGTCATTATATCCTTCATGCCAATGGACACACATTAGAAGTGGTAAGAGGAGATAATCTCACACAGGGGGAGACGGTAAGCGAAAAGACATTGAAAAAGATTTATATTTATTTTGATGGAGTCAGAATAAATAACGCTTTTAAAAAACTGTCTCAATATGCATATGAAACAGATCAGAGACTGGATAATCTTGAAAAAGATGTAAACACAATTCAGACATCTTATAAATCAACTGCAAACATCTATCACCGCATGATGATTGATGATTGGGGTAAGGAATTGATTTTGACAAATTTTGTGTCAACAACTAATTTTATAAAGAGACTTGAAGATACGGCAAAAAACGGAATCGCGACAGTTAATACAGTAGATTACGATACGAATAGTATTCGCCTCACTCGACTGAATAATACGCAGATAAATATGTATGTGGAAGTTGATATAACAAATAAAAAGGGACATACTCTGGAACTTGGTTTTACGGTAAAAGAAGTTACGAATTGGGTCAGTTGGGGATTTAATGCATATGCACCAGCCGCTTTTGGCTGGACCAATATTAAAACATCTCTGAATGCAACGCAGAAATCATCTTTCTACGGAGATAATTTTTATGGATATGTAAGAACTATAACAATTCCAGAAGATACAGAAGAAGAAAAATGGTCAATGCGAATTTGTTATAACGGTTCGGCAGGAGAAGTCTTTGATTTGGCCAATTTTTACGTGGTTGATGTGGATAAATATGGTGAGGATATTACAAAAGACTGGTATACAAATCTAATTCCTAAACTAGATGCGGCCACAAACAATAACAATCTTAAAATCTGCTATACTGTGGATAAAATTGATGATTATGATTTCGATATTATCTGGGATAAGCCAAATGATTTTGCCAACTGGTCAGGCTTATGTTGGACATTTCAGAATGGCACTTTCAAAGCGGGTCATACTTATGAGTTAGGTTTTGATTCTTATGAGAACAATTCAGGCGGTGCGAATGTTGCGTTTCGTATCTATTTTCCAGGAGGCAACAAATGGATACCAAAAACATATAAAATAAAATCCTCTATTTATGGAGATGATAGACCCGGATATATTTTTACAATACCAGAGTCAGCAACAGGAACAGACGGTTATATAAACCTCACAAATACAGCAAATGGATGTCAGACCAGTACGGGAGAATATTACAAGACATCTATCCGAGGTATGTATCTTTACGATGTTAATGAGGAAAACATTGTAATCCGTGGAGAAGAACCGTCCAATAGTTTCCTGCAAATCTGCCGGGTAACTGAAGCAAAACTTGCAAAAGATAAAAAGCTGATCGGTAATGCTTTATATATTACAGATTCTGGAACGATAATGATAACAGATTTTAATGGTGTGAAAGTAGATATTGCTGGAAGCATCTACATTGGTGCTGCCAAGGCAGGTTATACCGGATCCCCAGAAGAATTTGGAAATGCCCTGTACCAATTAATCCAAAAAATAGATTTGTAGAGGAAAAATATGAAGAAAATCAGAGCAGAGCCGTAAGGCTCTTATTTTTATACAAAATTGCGCCGGCGCAACCGGAGAAAGAGTGGAATAGTGAAAGAAATACTTATCCAGACATATACTATTGTATTACCGGTACTCTTAGGCTACATCGTCTGGCTCCTGAAAAATCAGAAAAAAGACAGAGACGCTAACAGCAAAGGAACGATGCTTCTGCTTCGCGTCCAACTCATAGAGTATCACGCAAAGTATACAGCCCTTGGAACCATCCCGTCATATGCTTATCAGAATTACTGCGAGATGTATGCAGCATATCACGAACTAGGCGGAAACGGCATGGTGACCAAAATGAAGCAGGAAATTGAAGAGCTACATATTAAAAGAAAAGGAGAATGATTATGGAACAGATTGTAAATTATGTAAAACCAGAACTCATCGTAGTAGCCATTGCCCTGTATTTTGTGGGAATGGCACTTAAGCAGGCACAGGCAGTAAAAGATAAGTACATCCCGCTTATCCTTGGCGGGATCAGCGTCGTGATTTGTGCAATGTATGTATTTGCTACAACCACGCTGGGGACACCACAGGATATTGTGATGGCAATCTTCACAGCTATTGTGCAGGGAATCCTGGTAGCTGGACTCTCTACATACGTGAACCAGCTGATAAAACAGACACACAAAGACGAGTGACTTGGGGATGAGCAATCATCCCCTGTCTCATTATGAAAGCGGGAGGTAAACATGGAAATAAAAGGTATTGATGTGTCCAGTTATCAGGAAAAACCAGACTGGGCAAAAGTAAAAAAGGCAGGAATTAACTTTGCAATCCTCCGGATCCATCAGAAGAATGGACCGGATACCAGTTTCGAACATAATTATAGAGGATGCAGGACAAATGCAATCTCTATAGGCGGATACAAATACAGTTACGCACTGACGGAGGCACAGGCATTAGAGGAGGCAGAAGAAACACTCGCAGTTCTCGCCGGACGTGGCCTGGACCTTCCGGTGTTTTATGACTTGGAATGGGAAAAACAGAAAAAACTTGGAAAGGCAGCAGTCGAAAAAATTGCAGAGACCTTTTTGAACAGAATTAAAAAGGCTGGTTATAAAGTTGGAATCTATTGCAATGTAGACTGGTATCAGAATATCCTGACTGCAAAATTGAAATCCTATGATCTGTGGCTTGCCAGATATCCAGCAAATGATAATGGAACCATGCAGACACGCCTTAAGCCGACTGCAGGGATCGGCTGGCAGTATTCCAGTAAAGGAAAAGTAGTGGGGATTAGCGGTAATGTGGACATGAACGTATTTTATAAGGATTATACTACGGACGAAAACACAAAAACCGATACAAAAGGAGAAAATAAAGTGAAATTCACAAAAGAACAGATCATTCAGAACGTCCGGAACGATGCGGTGAGCTTTGCGGTTAGGATTGCCAATGATAACAGTCATGGCTACAGTCAGGCAGTGAGAAGCCTGTACAATACAGCAAATCCAAAATCTTTCGACTGTTCCAGCTTAGTACTGACAGCGTATTATTACGCATTCTTGAAAAACGGTTTGACGGATCAGGCAAATTATCTTAAAAGAAACTGCAGCTACACTGGAAATATGCTCCGGATGCTGAATGCTGGATTTGAGGCAGTGGCATGTAATCAGACTGCTCATGCACAGATGATCAGAGGAGATATTGAACTCAACACAACATATCATACAGCCCTGGCAGTTGGTAAGGACATTATTGTCCATGCCAGAAGTTCAGAAGGAACCACTGACACAAAGGATAACTCCGGAAACGAGATCCGGACACAGCCGTGGTACCTGTACAGTCATGGATGGACACACCGTCTCAGATTTACAGGAAGAGGAATTGATTTCAGCAAACTGACAAACACATCCGAAAGCAAGCCAACTACAACAACCGCGAAAGGAGACAGATATATGTTTGAACCAAAAATTGTAAAACTGGGAAGCAAGGGAACATCTGTGCTTTTATTACAGGAGATTTTAGTAGCAAGAGATTTCAGGGGAGCTGACAATCAGATCCTGAGCCTTGACAGGGTGGCGGGTGAGAATACCATTCGTGCTCTCAACAGCTACAAGAAATCCAGAAACATGAAGCAGGATGGAATCTGTGATGCATCAGTCTGGAAAGACCTGCTTGCTATCTGAGAAAAAAATCCCGGCAGGTACCCACTGCCGGGAGCATATTGTATCATCTGTTTCACCATTATATAGAACGATGTAGATTATTACCGTTAGTCACAGGTTAGTCACAAAGCAATTATGATGCAAGTCTCGAACCCCGCAAAAAACAAAGGATTCCATCAAAAGTGAAGAATAAATACATCAAGTATAGGATAAAATACATTTCCTCCTGAATGGAAACTTGTTCTTATACATGCTTTGTGGTATAATAAGGGCACTTGAGTTCATGCAGAGTGTTAGTTCTGCATGGACAGACAGGTTACTGCGAACGGAAAAACAGTAACAAAACAACGCGCGATTTTAGGAGGCAATATCATGGGGAACAAGAAATACGTAGCCTATGTGGGAACATATACCCACGGCAACAGTAAAGGTATTCAGGTTTATGATGTAGATGTTGAGAAGGGAACACTGAGAGAACGAAGCGAAGTACAGGTCAGCAATGCATCTCATACAGCAATCTCTAAGAATGGCAAGTTTTTGTATTCGATTGAAGACGAAGGTGTGGCAGTGTTCAGACGTGATGAGAACGGAGATCTGACCCGCATCAACAGAGTCAGCATTGACGGTATGCGAGGCTGCTTCCTTGCTACAGATGTAGATGGTAAATATCTGTATGTGGCAGGATATCATGATGGTAAGGTGACAGTTGTACATACACGCCGCGACGGAAGCCTTGGACGTATTATGGATGGCGTTTACCACAAGGGACTTGGAAGCGTTGCAGAGCGTAACTTCCGCCCACATGTAAACTGTGTGCGTCCTACACCGGACAATAAATACCTGTGTGCAGTTGATAACGGAATCGATCAGGTTAAACTCTATCGTATCAATAAGAGACAGCATAAGCTGGAACTGGTTGATATTCTTCGCTGTCCGAGAGAGAGCGGCCCAAGGATCATTCGTTTCAGTGCTGATGGCAGATTCGCCTATATCCTGTTCGAGCTGAGTAATGAGATTAAGGTTTACAGCTATGACGGAAGTGGTCATACTCCTGAGTTCGAACTGCTTCAGAGTATCAGCACACTTACGAAAGAGAAGGATGAGGATGCATTCCATAATGCAGCATCTGGTCTTGCACTTGCACCGGATGGAAGGCATCTGTTCTGCACAACCGCAGGTGAGAATACGGTTTCCATGTATGAGATTGACACAGAGACAGGACTTCTTGATAAGAAATTCACTCTTCCGATTAGCGGTGACTATCCGAAGGATCTTGTGATTTTCCCGGACAATAAGCACATTGCTGTTGCAAACCATGCAAGCAATACTGTTACAACATTTACAGTAGATTATGACAAGAATATCATCGTGATGAATGATAAACCCCATCATATTGAAACTCCAAACTCCATTCATATCTGGCCGGTACCGGATGAGGTAGCACCAGAGGGAGATCAGTCTGAAGAGCAAGAAGAATTTGAATAAAAAATAAAATGAAATCCCCTGCCGGCTGTCGTATGACTGCTGACAGGGGATTTCGTTTTATTTCATTGAGAGAAAAAATTATTTCTGATAAAATTTCTGGATGGAATCCATTCGGGAGGTCATATTGGAGAAGAGCGCATCTGTGATCGCCAGAGCACACATGGATTCAACGACCACAACGGCTCTTGGCACGATAACAGGATCGTGGCGGCCGTGGATTTCCAGGGATAATTCGCTTCCGTCCTTTGTTACAGTATTCTGAGGCTGGCTGATGGAAGGGGTTGGTTTGACCGCAGCACGGAGAACGATCTCGCTTCCATCACTTATGCCGCCCATAATGCCTCCGGCGTGGTTGCTGGTTTTCGTGATCTGTCCGTTTTCTGTGTGGAAACCGTCATTGTCCTCGGATCCCTTCATCCTGGAAACCTGAAAACCATCACCGATCTCAACCGCCTTTACAGCACCTATGGACATAACTGCCTGTGCAAGAACCGCATCGAGCTTCTCAAAAACAGGATTTCCGAGACCGGCAGGAACGTTTTTGATCCGGCATTCGATGATACCGCCGGCACTGTCCTGATTCTTCATGCATTCCTCCAGATAGGCTCCGGCAGCAGAGGCTGCACTGGCATCCGGCATATAAAAGGCATTTCTCGTGATTTCTTCTGCGTCAAAATCCGTGATCTCTACAGGACCGATGGATTTGGTGTAAGTGCAGAACGAAATGCCAAGAGTTTCAAGAATCCTGGATGCGATTGCACCTGCTGCCACGCGGCCGATGGTTTCACGCCCAGAGGAACGGCCGCCTCCACGGTAATCACGGAAGCCATATTTGGCATCAAAGGTAAAGTCGGCATGACCCGGGCGGTAGGAGTAAGCAAGATTTCCATAATCCCTGGAACGCTGGTCTGTGTTGCGTACCATGAGCGAGATCGGAGTTCCGGTGGTTTTTCCCTCAAAAACTCCGGAGAGGATTTCTACCAGATCCCCTTCCTTGCGGGCAGTTGTATAACGACTCTGGCCGGGTTTGCGCCGATCGAGAAATTTCTGGATATCTTCTTCATTAAGAGAAAGACCGGCTGGGCATCCGTCTATGACAGCTCCAAGAGCTTTGCCGTGAGATTCGCCCCAGGTCGTGACAGTAAAGTGATTTCCAAAGCTTGATTTATTCATCTGAATCTGATTCCTTCCTGAAAATTAGAGTGTGAATATACGCATAATGTACAGAATGAGTATATTTTAGCACGGTAATGCTCGAAAAACAACAAAAAACATGAGGTTTTAGGATAATAAGCGGGAATCCTTGGCAATTCAATTACCGAGATGAAAGTGCAGGATTGTGCGTATCCGCACAAAAAATATAACAACAAAAATTGATTTCTTATATCTCCTGATTCTTGTATTTGTTTTCAAAAGAAAGTAG